>DASUON010000223.1:0-5194 GCA_036276615.1 Burkholderiaceae bacterium | reverse complement strand
TCGTCGTTGTTGTTGACCAGCAGGCGCAGCCAGGCGCACAGGTCGCGGATCTCGGCGCGGTCGAAAAAGCTGGTGCCGCCCGACACCTTGTACGGAATCTGCGCCTTGCGCAGCGCCTGCTCGAACTGGCGGGCCTGGTGGTTGGCGCGGTAGAGCACGCAAAAGTCCTTGAACTCGCGGTGCGGGCTGCTGCTGGGGCCGGTGCCCGCGCGGATGCTCTGGATGCGGGCCACCACCCGCTCGGCCTCGTGGTCTTCGTTGTCGGCGGCCACCACGCGCACGGGTTCACCTTCGCCCAGGTCGCTCCACAGCTTTTTGGGGAACAGCTTGGGGTTGGGGCCGATGACGCTGTTGGCCGCCCGCAGGATGGCGCTGGTGGATCGGTAGTTCTGCTCCAGTTTGATGACCTTGAGCGCGGGGAAGTCGATGGGCAGCTTTTTCAGGTTGTCCAGCGTGGCGCCGCGCCAGCCGTAAATGCTCTGGTCGTCGTCGCCCACGGCGGTGAAGCGGGCGCGCTCGTTGTGCGGGTGGCCCACCAGCAGCTTGAGCAGCTCGTACTGCGTGGCGTTGGTGTCCTGGTATTCGTCCACCAGCACATGGCCCAGCTGCTGTTGCCAGCGCTCGCGCACCTCGTCGTGCTCGCGCAGCAGCTTCAGGGGCATGCCGATGAGGTCGTCAAAGTCCACCGCCTGGTAGGCCGACAGGCGCTCCTCGTAGCGCTGCATCAGCACCGCGGTGGCGCGTTCGTCGTCGTTGCGGGCCTGGGCCAGCGCGGCGGCGGCGTCCAGCCCGGCGTTTTTCCAGTTGCTGATGGTCCATTGCCATTGGCGGGCCGTGGCCGCATCGGTGGTGCCACCGGCGCAGTCTTTCAGCAGGCTGGTGATGTCGTCGGTGTCGAGGATGCTGAAGCTGTCTTTCAACCCAAGCACCTTGCCGTCTTGCCGCAGCAGGCGCACGCCCAGGGCGTGGAAGGTGCAGATCACCACCTTCTGCGCCGACTTGCCCACCAGGTGGCGGGCGCGTTCGCGCATTTCCGCGGCGGCCTTGTTGGTGAAGGTGATGGCGGCAATGCGTTCGGGCGGCAGACCGGCCTCGATGAGGCGGGCAATCTTGTGCGTGATGACCCGCGTTTTGCCCGAGCCCGCCCCGGCCAGCACCAGGCTGGGGCCACCCAGGTGCATGACGGCTTCGGCCTGGGCGGGGTTGAGGCCATTCGTCAGCGACGAATAGACGGGAACGGCGGATGCGGAAGGGGGGGAAGCGTTTGGCACGGCGGCGATTGTCGCCCCAATGCGCCGCGATCCACCCCATGGCCCCGACCGCCCACCGGCGTGCAGGCGCTGACACAATCAGCGCCCATGCTCGACGTTCTGTGGGTGACGTTTCCCTTCTTTGCGCTGGTGGCCTGCGGTTTTGTGGCCGCCCGGCGGCGCGTGCTGCCCTTGGACGCCATTGGGGGCCTGAACGGTTTTGTGCTGTTTTTTGCCCTGCCGTGCATGCTGTACCGCTTTGGCTCCACCACCCCCATTGCCGAGCTGCTGGACGCCTCGGTGTTCGGGGTCTACCTGCTGTGCGCGCTGGTGATGGTGGCCTTTGCCATCGCCACCACCCTGAACCCGCGCATTGGCTGGAACGACGCCTCGCTGGGCGCGCTGGTGGCGGCCTTTCCCAACACCGGCTTCATGGGGGTGCCGCTGCTGGCCACGCTGATCGGCCCGCGCAGCGTGGGGCCGGTGATCGTGCTCATCGTGGTGGACATGGTGGTCACCAGTTCGCTGTGCATTGCCCTGTCGCGCCTGGACGGAGCCCAGGGCGGTGCCAAAGGGGCGCTGGCGGCGGCCCGCAAGGCCTTGCACGGCGTGCTCACCAACCCCATGCCCTGGGCCATCGTGTTGGGGGCGGTGGCGTCGGCGGTGCAGTTCAAGCTGCCCGCGCCGGTGGAAAAAACCGCCTGGTTGCTGGCCGATGCCGCCTCACCAGTGGCGCTGTTCACCATCGGGGCGGTGCTGGCGCGGGCGCAGATGACGGTGGACCACCCCGCGCCCCTGTCCGACTACGTGCCGGTGGCCTTGATGAAGCTGCTGCTGCACCCCGTGCTGGTGCTGCTGGTGGGCCTGGCGGCCATCCGCCTGGGGGTGCCGCTGGAGCGCTTCAACCTGACGGTGATGGTGCTGGTGGCGGCGCTGCCCAGTGCCAGCAACGTGTCGTTGCTGGCCGAGCGTTTTGGGGCGGACACCGGGCGCATTGCCCGCATCATCCTGGTGTCCACCGCGGCGGCGTTCCTGACCTTTTCGGCTGCGGTCAGCCTGCTGCGCCCCTGAGGGATCCATTCGGAGGGTTCAAGCTTTTTTGGCCCCTGGCGCTTTTATATCAAGCGCAAGCAGCTATCAAATTTGTAGTATCAGATGCCCAGCGGGTCCACGTCCACGGCCCAGCGGATCAAGCCCTTGGCCTCGGGCAGGCTGCGGGCCTGC
Organism: Burkholderiaceae bacterium; assembly: GCA_036276615.1. Taxonomy (GTDB): domain Bacteria; phylum Pseudomonadota; class Gammaproteobacteria; order Burkholderiales; family Burkholderiaceae_C; genus UBA2334. The sequence goes on along the minus strand of DASUON010000223.1, from coordinate 2,720 downwards.
GCCAGGTGCGGGGGCAAATGGGCCAGCACATGCTGCAAGGCGGGGCGTGAGGGGCTTTCCAACAGCATTTGGGCCCGCTCCACATTGGCCACGCGCTGGATGGTGGGGGTGATGGGCGGGTAGACGGTCAGGTGTTCCGCACCGTCCAGCGTGCCAATGGCCGTGCGCACCGCGCTCAGGAAGGCCTGGGCCGCCTCCTGGGTGCGGGCCTCGGCCCGCAGCAGGGCCTGGTGCACGTAGGGCGGCAGCCCGGCCATTTCGCGTTCGGCCAGTTCGGCCCGGGCAAACCCGGCAAAGTCGTGCCGGGCCAGGGACTTGAACACGGTGTGCTGCGGGTGCCAGGTCTGCACCCACATTTCGCTGCGGCCACTCAGCTCGGCATCCCGCCCGGCGCGGCCCGAGGCCTGCATCAGCAGGGCAAACAGGCGCTCGGGGGCGCGGTAGTCGCTGGCGAACAGGGCGGAGTCGGCGTTGAGCACCGCCACCAGGGTGATGCGCCGAAAGTCGTGCCCCTTGGCCACCATCTGGGTGCCCACCAGCACGTCCACCTCGCCGCGGTGCACGCGGTCCAGCTGCTCCTCCAGGCTGCCCTTGGTGCGGGTGGTGTCGGCGTCCATGCGGGCCACGCGCAAGGCCCGCCCGTGGGGGCCGGACACGCCCGACAACAGGGCCGACACCTGTTCTTCCAGCTGCTGCGTGCCTTTGCCGACCGGGGCGATGTCGAGGTTGCCGCAATCGGGGCAGGCGTGGGGCACGCGGCTGCTGTGGCCGCAGTGGTGGCAGCGCAGCGTGCGGTCCACCTTGTGGAACACCCGGTACGCGCTGCAATGGGGGCAATGGCTTTTCCAGCCGCAGGCGTGGCAGCTCAGCACCGGGGCGTAGCCGCGGCGGTTGAGCAGCAGCAGGGTTTGTTCGCCGCGCTGGGCGCGTTCGGTGATGGCGTCCACCAAGGCCGGGGCCAGCACCGCGCCCTTGGGCTGGCGGGCCATGTCGATCAGGCGCAGGGTGGCCAGGGCCCCGTCGCCCTGCCGGGCGGGCATGTCCAGGCGCAGGTAACGGCCTTGCTCGGCGGCATGCCAGCTCTCCAGCGACGGGGTGGCCGAACCCAGGATGACCTGGCACGGCGTGCCCGCCTGTTGCAAGGCCCGGGCGCGGTAGATGGCCAGGTCCCGCGCCGAGTAGCGGGCCCCTTCCTGGCTTTTGTAGCTGGGGTCGTGCTCCTCGTCCACCACGATCAGCCGCAGCCCGGGCAGGCTGCACAGCACGGCGGTGCGGGTGCCCAGCACGATGCGGGCACACCCCTGGTGGGCCAGCAGCCAGCTGTCCAGCCGTTGGGCCGGGGTCATGCCGCTGTGCAGGGCCACCACGTCCAGGGGGCCAAAGCGGGCGATGAAGCGCCCCATCAACTGCGGGGTGAGGTTGATTTCAGGCACCAGCACCAGGGCCTGGGCGTCGGGGTTTGCGGCCAGCAGGCGGGACACCGATTGCAGGTAGACCTCGGTCTTGCCGCTGCCGGTCACGCCGTGCAGCAGCACCGGGCGGGCCTGGGCGTCGGGCTGGGCCAGGGCTTGCAGCACCGCGTGCTGTTGCTCGCTGGGTTGTGGCGCCTCGGCAGGCGCGTCTGTCGTGGCGCTGTCGGGGGCTCGTTCGGGGGATTTATCAGGGCTGAGGGCCACGCGTTTGTCGAGTTTGCGCAGTCGGCGTTGCCATTGCACCGCCGTCAGCTCCCGCAGCGACGGGGGCAGGGCGGCCAGGGCCACCTCACCCAGGCTGCGCTGGTAATAGCGGGCGGCAAACCCCAGCAGGCGTCGCCAGTCCGCCCCCAGGGGGGCGGGGCCGTCCAACACCTCCAGCACGCTGCGCCAGTTCGCGTCCAGGTCGGGAGGGGGCGGGACGGCGTCCCACACCACCCCCAGCACCTCCCGCGAACCCAGCGGGACCCGGACCAGGGTGCCCGCGGGCAGCGGCTGGGCGCTCAGGTAGCTGAGTTCGGCCCCCAACCCGGCGTGGGACGGCAGGGCCACCACCACGGACACCGCAAAGGGGTGGCTTGCAGGGGTTTTTTCAATCGAACTCATGAATCCAGGCGCAAGTCATTGATTTGTCACCGTTTCCTGGGGTATCCCCGTTTTCTGTGGATAACTTTGTGGACAGCGTGTCCAAAACCGGTCCGACCCCACGGAAATCAAGGGTTTGACTGGGGTGCTCAAAAAAAAGGCAATTCTGCGATTCCTTTGAAAATCAATGACTTGCCATCGCTAGCCGTTCTGTAGCAGGGGATGCCTTGGGGCGTGGGCTGGGACGGCGGGATTCCCAAAAAGTGTGCATAACGCGGAGGGGGGCGGACCGATTTTCGGCTGTTTTTGTGCTAGCACCCCGAAAAAAAGCCGACCCCGCGGTCGGCTCTGGGCCCGCTGGTTCGGGTCGGGGGTGGATCGACCGCGCGTCCTCAGCCGCCGGTGCGCATGCGCCGTGAGTGGCTGTGCACGGCCTGGACGAGTGTGGCCACGGCGTCGGGCGGCGTGTACTGGCTGATGCCGTGGCCCAGGTTAAAGATGTGGGTGGGGCCGGTGGTGCCGCGGTCGGTGTGGGGCATGCCAAAGTCTTCCAGCACGCGGATGGCTTCGGCCTCGATCTGGGCGGGCGAGGCGAACAGCACGTTGGGGTCCAGGTTGCCTTGCAAAGCCTTGCCGGGGCCGCCCACGTCACCGCCCACCACG
>DASUON010000222.1:0-7910 GCA_036276615.1 Burkholderiaceae bacterium | reverse complement strand
CGGCTGGGTGGCGTCGGGGGCCAGGGGCGTGGGCCGGTCGAACGCGGGCAACCACCCCAGCACGGCCCCGTGGGCCAGCAGCGCGGCCGCCACCGCCCAGGTGGCGGTGTGTCGGGGGCTCATGGTGGGGTGGGGGCTGGGTCCGACGAGGGGTTTGGCTCGGGGCCGGGTTCGCTGGTCAGCAGGTCGCCGGGCTGGCAGTCCAGCGCCTCGCAGATTTTTTGCAGGGTGTCGAAGCGCACCCCGCGCACCTTGCCGCTTTTGAGCAGCGACAGGTTCTGCTCGGTGATGCCCACCCGCGCCGCCAGGTCGCGCGAGCGCATCTTGCGCCGGGCCAGCATCACGTCCAGGGTCACGACGATGGGCATGGTCAGACGAACTCCTGGTTTTCCTGGGCGATGCGGGCAGCCTCCACCATCACGCTGGCCAGCAGCACGATGAGGGTGCCGAACAGCAGCACGGTGTAGTTCTCGAAGTTGACCGACAGCGCCAGGATGCGGTGGCCCGGCGGGTTGTGCAGCGTGAGCGCCAGCGCGCCCAGCGTGGGGGTGAGGGTTTGCAAGGCCCCCATGCCCGTGAGCCACAGGCCCACGCTGCGCAGCAGGCGGGCGGCGTGCAGGTCGAACAACGCGCCTTGCCGGTAATGCGCCAGCAGGCGGCGCAGTTGCCACAGCCCGGCCAACCCCAGCGGGCCGGGCAGCAGCAGGGCGGTGCGGGTCAGCCACAAGCTGTCAGGGGGGAGGTGGGTGGGCAGGTGTTCGGGGGCCACGCGCCATTGGAACGACGCCAGGGCCAGCAGCCAGGGCTCGCTCATCCACCAAGGGCTGGCGAGCAGGGCGGCCAGGCCCAGCAGGCCGCCCAGCGTGACAAACACATGCAGCCTGCGGGCCAGCCGCACCGCGGGGGTGTGCGGGCCACCCTCCAAGCCATGAATTTCGTGGTTCATGGGTTGGAGTTTATTGTTTTACGTTAAAAAATAAAACAATGGGGCTAAAAAAGAAGGCTTTTCAGTCGCGGCGACCCAGCAGCAGGTACTCCATCAGGGCTTTTTGCACGTGCATGCGGTTTTCGGCTTCGTCCCACACCACGCTTTGCGGGCCGTCGATCACCTCGGCGGTGACTTCCTCGCCGCGGTGGGCGGGCAAGCAGTGCATGAACAGGGCGTCGGGCTTGGCCACGGCCATCATGTCGGTGTTGACGCACCAGTCGGCAAAGGCGGCGCGGCGCACCTCGTTCTCGGCCTCGTAGCCCATGCTGGTCCACACGTCGGTGGTGACCAGGTCGGCACCGCGGCAGGCGTCCAGCGGGTTGCTGAAAATTTTGTAGCACGCTGTGCTTGATACACCTGCGACAGAGGGCTGAACTTCGTAGCCTTTGGGGGTGCTGATGTGCACCGTGAAGCCCAGCAGCTCAGCCGCTTGCAGCCAGGTGTTGGCCATGTTGTTGCCGTCGCCCACCCAGGTGACCACCTTGCCACGGATGGCATCCAGCGGCTGGCCGCTGGCGGCGGGGCGGTGCTCGACCAGGGTGAACAGGTCGGCCAGGATCTGACAGGGGTGGTACTCGTTGGTCAGGCCGTTGATGACCGGCACGCGAGAGTGGGCGGCAAAACGCTCGATCTTGCTTTGCTCGAAGGTGCGGATCATCACCAGGTCCACCATGCGGCTGATGACCTTGGCACTGTCTTCAATGGGTTCGGAGCGGCCCAGCTGGCTGTCGCCCGTGGTCAGGTGGACCACGCTGCCGCCCATCTGGTACATGCCGGCCTCGAAGCTCACGCGGGTGCGGGTGCTGGCCTTTTCGAAAATCATGGCCAGCGTGCGGTCGGGGTCGGCAAACGGCTGGTACTTTTCAACCGCCTTGAACTTGTGCTTGATGAAGGCCGAGCGTGCCAGCAGGTAGCCGTATTCGTCGGCGTTCAGGTCCTTGAACTGCAGGTAGTGTTTCATGGGCTCAGTGGGTGCGAAGGTGGGGGTCACGCCTGTTCGGCCAGGAAGGTCTTGATCAGCGGCACCAGGATGGCCACGATTTCGTCGGCCTCGGCCACGCTGAGGATGAGCGGGGGCACCAGGCGCACCACGCTGTCGGCGGTGACGGAAATCATCAGCCCCGCGTCGGCAGCACGCTGCAGCAGCACGCCGCAGGGGCGGTTCAGCTCCACGCCCAGCATCAGGCCCTGGCCGCGCACGTCCTTCACGCCCTGGACGTTCATCAGCTGGGTGACCAGCGCGGTTTTCAGGTGGTTGCCCACTTGGACTGCGTTGGCCAGGAGGTCTTCTTCTTCCATGATGCGCAGCGTTTCCACCCCGGCGCGCATGGCCAGCGGGTTGCCGCCGAAGGTGGTGCCGTGGTTGCCCGGCTGGAAGATGTGGGCGGCCTTGGGACCGGCCACCACCGCGCCCACGGGCACGCCCGAGCCCAGGCCCTTGGCCAGGGGCATCACGTCGGGGACGATGCCGGCCCACTGGTGGGCAAACCACTTGCCGGTGCGGCCAATGCCGCATTGCACCTCGTCGATCATCAGCAGCCAGTCGCGTTCGTCGCAGATGGCCCGCAATTGCTGCATGAACTCCACCGTCATGGGGTGGATGCCGCCTTCGCCCTGGATGGCCTCGAAAAACACCGCGGTGATGTTGGCATTGCCTTCGGTGGCCTTGCGCAGCGCAGCGATGTCGTTGCGCGGCACGCGCACAAAGCCTTCCACCAGCGGGCCAAACCCGGCGTGGATCTTGGGGTTGGCGGTGGCGCTCAGGGTGGCGATGCTGCGGCCATGGAAGGCCCCTTCAAACACCACCACCTCGGGGCGGGTGATGCCTTTGTCGTGCCCGAACTTGCGTGCCAGCTTCAGCGCGGCCTCGTTGGCCTCCAGCCCGGTGGAGCAGAAGAACACGTTGGTCATGCCCGACAGCGCCACCAGCTTGGCCGCCAGTTGTTCCTGACCGGTGACGTGGTAGTAGTTGCTGCTGTGGATGAGCTTGCCCACCTGGTCTTGCAGGGCCGCCACCAGCTTGGGGTGGGCATGGCCCAAGGTGTTGACGGCGATGCCGCCCAGGCCGTCCAGGTAGGCCTTGCCGTTCGTGTCCCAGACTCGGCAGCCTCGGCCATGGGAGAGCGCCAAGGGCAGGCGCCCGTAGGTGTTCATCACATGGGGAGATGCGGCGGCCGGTGCTGCGGCAGGGGCGGTCATGGCAAGTTCCAATCTGTAAAAAAGAAAGCGGCCCAACGAAGGTTGAGCCGTTGAAATCCGATTTTAGGGCCACGGCATGACACGGGGGTTTCGCGGGCCGTCCCCAAAGGCGTGCGCCATGGGGCGGATTTATTGATAATCGTTGACTGATATTTGAATATTCAACAGGAGACGTTCCATGCCCAGCCCCGAACCCCTGCCCCCGGCCCCTGGCCGTGCAACCCCCATGGCGTGGTCACGCCGACAGGCCTTGCGCCGTCTGGCCTGGGGCGTGTCGGGTGTGGCGGGCAGCACGGCGCTGGGTGCGGCGCTGTCGCTGCTGCCCGAGGTGGGGGCCTTTGCGCAGCAGGTGCACGATTTCATGGCCGGGCCGCCGGTGGCCGACATCGCCCCTCAGCAGGTGTCGCCCCATGTGTGGATGGTCTACGCCAACGACGGTTTTCCCACAGCAGAGAACCAAGGAATGATGGCCAACCTGTTCTTCGTGGTCACTTCGCAAGGGGTGGTGGTGCTGGACAGTGGGGCGTCGCTGCAAATCGGGCAGATGGCCATCCGCATGATCAAGAAGGTCACCTCCAAACCCGTGGTGGCCGTGTTCAACAGCCACTACCACGGTGACCATTGGCTGGGCAACCATGCTTTTGCCGAAGCCTTCGGCAAAGACTTGCCCATTGTGGCCCTGCAAGGCACGGCCGAGCAGATCAAGGGCCACGAGGGCAACCTGTGGCGCAGCCTGATGGAGCGTTGGACCAACCAGGCCACCCTGGGCACGCAGGTGGTGGCCCCCAACCGCATCACCCGCCACGGAGAGGTGTTCAAGTTTGGGGACGTGACGCTGAAGATGCACCACCACGGCCAGGCGCACACCCCGTCCGACCTGTGCGTGGAGGTGGTGGAAGACCGGGTCACCCAGGTGGGCGACATTGCCATGGAAAACCGCATTGCCAACATCGACGATGGCTCGTACCCGGGCACCTTCAAGTACTACGACGCCTTGCGTCAGGCCGCGGGCGACCAGCTGTGGATGCCCGGCCACGGCATGCCCCGGCGCAACCTGCTGGACACCTACGGCACCTTCCTCAAGGGCATCTGGGAGCCCTGCGTGGAGGCCGTGAAAAACGACATTCCGCTGGAGAAGGCCAAGGACATGGTGCTGAAAGACCCCCGCGTGGCCGCACGCGCCAAGACCATGGCGGGCTTTGACAGCAACATTGGGAAGTACACCAGCCTGGCCTACCTGGAAGCCGAAAAGCTGGCGTTCTGACGCCACCCTCGGAGCGAGGGTTTTCGCGTCAGCCGTGGGTGTGCAACAGCTTGGCGTTGAGCACCGAGTGCGGGATTTTGAAGCGGTTGACCTGCTCGGCCAGGTGCTGCACCTGATCGTCCAGGTTCTTGGTGGCGGCGGCGGTTTCTTCCACCAGCGCCGCGTTCTGCTGCGTGACCTGGTCGATCTGGTGCACCGCATCGCCCACCTGTTGCACACCGGCCGACTGTTCCTGTGATGAATGGTCCACCGAGCCAATGGTTTCCAGCACCGCCGAGATGTGCTTGAGCGCCTCGGCCGCGGCCTGGCGTGCATGGGCGGCTTCGGTGTTGCCGGTTTCCATCTTGGCGGCGCTGTCCTCGATGATGCCCTTGATCTCCTGGGCCGACGACGCCGAGCGCTGGGCCAGCGCCCGCACCTCAGACGCCACCACCGCAAAGCCCCGCCCCTGGTCCCCGGCACGGGCGGCTTCCACCGCGGCGTTGAGGGCCAGGATGTTGGTCTGGAAGGCGATGGAGTCGATCACGGTGACGATGTCGCGGATGCGCTGCGAGGCCACCTGAACCGCCTCCATGGTCTTGACCAGCCGGTCCAGCTGGCCATCCACCTCCTGGGTGGACTGGGTGGCCGAATGGGTCAGCTTCTGCGCCTCGCGGGTGGTCTCGGAGTTCTGCTGCACCGTGCTGACGATTTCCTCCATGGTGGCGGCGGTTTCCTCCAGGGCACTGGCCTGCTCCTCGGTGCGGCTGCTGAGGTCGGTGTTGGCCGTGGCAATCTGGCTGGAGGCCGAGGCCACCGCATTGGTGCTTTGCTGGATGCGCATCAGCACGTGGGCCAGCTTTTCCCGCATGTGGTTCAGGTCTTCCATCACGTCGGTCAACTCGTTGTGGCCCTCGATGGCGATGTGGGCGGTCAAATCCCCCTGGGCCATGGTCTGGGCAAACGCCTTGGTGGCCCGCAACGGCTGCATGATGGAGGCGTACAGCTGCTGGGCGGCCACCAGGCTCAGCACCACGGAGATCACACCCAAGCTCACGTTGATCTGGACCCCGCGTGAGAGGTGGGCCTCGGTTTCGTCACCGCGTGCTTCGGCGGCCTGCTGTTCGGCTTTGGACAGCGCTTGCACGGGGCCGCTCAGGGCCTCGATGGCGGGCACCACCTGCGCACTGAGCAGGGCCTTGGCCGCGTCCTCCCCTTGCGTGTCCAAGGCGGCGGTGGTGGCGGCAAATGCGGTCACAAACGCCTGCCGCCTGGCCTTGGCCTCGTCCACCAGCGCTTTTTCCGTGGGTTGGGTGGTCAGCCGGGTCAGCTCGTCAAAGTAGCCGTCGATGTCTTGCCGGGTCTTGGCCATGCGCTGGCGAATGGCCGCCCGAAGGGAGGGGTCCACCACCAGCAACTCCATGGCGCTGCGTGCATTGTTTTGGGTGGCGCTGTCGATGGCCGCGGCCAGCTCCAGCTTGCGCATGTGCACATGCACCAGGGTGTCCAGCTCGGCTTCGGTGTTGTGGCCGACGCGGATCTCCAAGCCAATGATGAGGGCCATCAGCCCCAGCAACAGGACGAATGTGCCTGTCAGGCGAGCACGGATGGAAACGCGGTTGAGCAAAACTCCCATGAACTTCTCCCTGTTGAATGCGCGGTTTGCGCACAGTGTAGGGATTTCCTGATGTTTGTACTCAGGGAAAGCCTGGGGGGTTGGGCCTCAGGGCTTGAAGGTCCACCAGGGCAGCCAGCGGCTCATGGCCTGCACGGTGCCCGGCTGGTCGGGGGCGTAGCCCGGCAGGTGTTGCAGGGCGTCTTGCCACAGGGGGGACGCCAGCCACTGTCGCAGGGCCTGCAGGGCCGGGGTGTCCAGCGCGGTTTTCAGACACACCAGTTGGTAGCGCTCCTGCACCAGCGGCACAAAGTCCAGCCCCGCCGCCACCGCCGCCGATTGAGGTCCCAGCCCCACATCCGCCTGGCCCGAGGCCACGGCCTGGGCCACCGCCGCGTGCGACGGTTGGCATTGCTCGTAGCCCCTCACCTGCTGGGTGGGCAGGCCCGCTTCGGCCAGCATGTCGTCCAGCAGCACCCGCGTGCCCGACCCCAAGGGCCGGTTGATCCAGCGCACTGTGGGGCGCACCGCGTCGGTCAGTTGGTGAATGCCCAGCGGGTTTCCGGCGACCACCATCAGGCCCATGGTGCGCAGGGCGAAACCCATGACCTTGTGCCGCCCGGGTTGCAGCAGCGGTTTGTAGGTGCGGGCCGTGAGTGTGTGCCGGTCGGGGTGCTGGCGGGTGTGGAACCCGGCCACGTGGCAGCGCCCCTCGTTGAGCGCACGGATGGCGTCCACGCTGCCGGTGAAGTGGATGTCGAGGTGCAGCCCGCCTTGCTGGCTGGCCAGGTCTTGCAGGCCCGACAGGGCGTCGTCGTGGCTGGCGTGCAGGGAGAGCACCAGGGTTTGGTCGTCAAACACCGTGGCCAATGCCCGCTCCAGCTCGGCCTGCAGGGCTTCGATCTGCGGAGCCAGCCGGGCCTGGGCCAGGCGCTCGGCCCACAGCAGCTTGTCGGCAAACGGCGTGAGGCGGGCGGCCTGGCCGCGGTCCCACACAATGAGTTCGTGCCCCAGGTCGACTTCCCACGCCTTGAGCTGACCCCACACATGCCGGTACGACAGGTTCAGCCGCCGGGCGGCGGCGGAAATGGAGCCTTCCTGACGCACGGCCAGCAGCAGGTCCAGCAAGGGGTTGTGCAGGCGCCGACTGCGCTCGGACGCGCGGGTCAGCTGGTACAGGAGTTCGACACGCGGAATGGCGGGCATGGCGGCAGGGCAAAAGGGGGCAGTGGCGCATTGTCCACGGACTGGCGGCGGGCCACGCTGTCTACACTTGGGAACGTGTCCGCCCGTGGCGGCACCCCTTGCATGGACGACTCATGAGCACCTCCCCTTCACCTTCGCCGCTCGACCTGTGGCGCTACCTGTTCCGCTGGACCTGGCTGGCGTGTGCGGTGGCCGTGCTGGCGGGGTCGGCGTCGGCCTTGTTCCTGTGGCTGCTGGACGTGGCCACCTCCACCCGCTTGGCCAACCCCTGGCTGCTGGCCTTGCTGCCCGTGGCGGGGTTTGCCGTGGGGTGGCTGTACTGGCACCTGGGGCAGCAGGTGGAGGCGGGCAACAACCTGCTGATCGACGAGATCCACGACCCCCAGAAGGTGGTGCCCCTGCGCATGGCCCCGCTGGTGCTGGCGGGAACGGTCGTTTCCCACCTGTTTGGAGCCTCAGTGGGGCGCGAGGGCACGGCGGTGCAAATGGGCGGGGCGCTGGCGGACCAGCTCACCCAGCTGTTCAGGGTCCCGCCGGTGGACCGTCGCATCGTCCTCATGGCGGGCATCAGCGCGGGTTTTTCGTCGGTGTTTGGCACGCCGCTGGCCGGGGCCATCTTCGGCCTGGAGGTGCTGGCCGTGGGGCGCATGCGCTACGAC
>DASUON010000221.1:0-6238 GCA_036276615.1 Burkholderiaceae bacterium | reverse complement strand
CTGTTCAGGGTCCCGCCGGTGGACCGTCGCATCGTCCTCATGGCGGGCATCAGCGCGGGTTTTTCGTCGGTGTTTGGCACGCCGCTGGCCGGGGCCATCTTCGGCCTGGAGGTGCTGGCCGTGGGGCGCATGCGCTACGACGCGCTGCTGCCCTGCGTGCTGGCGGCGGTGCTGGCCGACCAGGTGGGGCTGTGGTGGGGTGTGCACCACACCCACTACGCCATGGGGGCCTTGCCGCCCGTGGCCGGGTGGACCTTGCTGGCCGTGGCCGTGGCCGGGGCCTTGTTCGGCCTGACGGGCAAGCTGTTTGCCCAAGGCACCCACGCCCTGGCCGCTTGGGTCAAGGCCCGGGTGGCCTACGCCCCCATGCGGCCCTTCCTGGGTGGGGTGGTGGTGGCTGGGGCGGCGTGGGCCTTGGGCGCGGACCGATACCTGGGCCTGGGCATTCCCACCATCGTGGAGGCCTTCCAGCAGCCCGTGGCGCCGTGGGACTTTGCGGGCAAGATGGCCTTCACCATCGCCTCGTTGGGCAGTGGTTTCAAAGGGGGCGAGGTCACGCCGCTGTTCTACATCGGGGCCACGCTGGGCAACGCCCTGGCCCCGGTGTTGAACCTGCCCTTCCCGCTGCTGGCCGGGCTGGGCTTTGTGGCCGTGTTTGCCGGGGCCGCCAACACCCCCATCGCGTCCACGCTGATGGCCATGGAGCTGTTCGGGGCCGAGGTGGGGGTGTTTGCCGCCCTGGCCTGTGTGGTCAGCTACCTGTTCTCCGGGCATGCCAGCATCTACCGTGCGCAACGCCGGGAGCAGGGCAAGTGGTGACGTATGTCCAAGCTTTCATACCGTGGCAGTACTGACGTCGGGCCCACCACCCGAGCCCTATGATTGACCGCCACCGCCGCGGTGGCTCGATTCACAGGACGTTCTCCATTCCATGGGCAGTTTTGCCGAAAGCCTCCAAAGCGCGTTGCAGTTGCTGAGCTCGGGTGACCCCATGCTGTGGGCCATCGTGCGCCGGTCGCTGGCCGTCAGCGCCGCCGCCTGTGCGCTGGCGCTGGCCTTGGGTGTGGCCCTGGGCGGCTGCCTGGCGGTGGGGCGGTTTCGCGGGCGTGCGCTGGTGCTGGTGGGCCTGAACACGCTGCTGGCCCTGCCTTCGGTGGTGGTGGGCCTGGTGGTGTACCTGCTGCTGTCGCGCACCGGGCCGCTGGGCTTTTTGGGCTGGATGTTCAGCTTTCCGGCCATGGTGATGGCGCAGACGGTGCTGGTGCTGCCCGTGGTGGCCGCCTTGACGCGCCAGACCGTGGAAGACGCCGACCGTGCCCATGGCGAGCAATGGCAGTCGCTGGGGGCCACCCCCTGGCAGCGTTTGGCCTTGCTGTTGTGGGACGAGCGTTTGGTGCTGCTGACCATTGCCGTCACCGCCTTTGGCCGCGCGGTGTCCGAGGTGGGGGCGGTGATGATCGTGGGCGGCAACATCGACGGCTTCACCCGCGTCATGACCACCGCCATTGCGCTGGAAACCAGCAAGGGCGACCTGCCGCTGGCGCTGGGCCTGGGCCTGGTGCTGCTGGGGGTGGTGGGCCTCATCAACCTCCTGCTGCTGGCACTGCGCCAGTGGGGCCTGCAACAGGCGGGCCACGGTGCGCTGAGCGTGTCGCGCCCCTCCAGCCAGGCGGTGTGACATGCTCGCCACCGCCTCTGCCAACCCCCCCGCGGCCTCCGCGCTGGTCAGCTTGCGGCAGGCCCAACTGGTGCTGCAACACCAGCCGGTGTTGACCGACATCAGCCTGGACATTCACCCCGGCGAACGCGTGGCCCTGGTGGGCAGCAACGGTTCGGGCAAAAGCACACTGCTGCGCCTGATCCACGGGCTGGAGCCGGTGGCGTCCGGCCAGCGCCACCTGGGGCCGGGCGTGCGCTTGTCCATGCTGTTCCAGCGGCCCCATGTGCTGCACGCCTCGGTGTGGGCCAATGTGGCGGTGGCGCTGTGGTTGAACGGCACGCCCTGGCGGCAGTGCCGGGCCCAGGCCCGCACGCTGCTGGCCCGCGTGGGCCTGGCCGAACGGGCCGATGTGCCCGCCCGGGCGCTGTCGGGGGGGCAGCAACAGCGGCTGGCCCTGGCCCGTGCGCTGGCCTGTGGCCCCCATGTGTTGCTGCTGGACGAACCCACCGCCAGCCTGGACCCCCACGCCAAGCGCGAGGTGGAGGCCCTGATGGCCGACGTGGGCCAGACCCTGCCCCTGGTGTTTGCCAGCCACAACCTGGGGCAGGTCAAACGCTTGGCCACCCGCGTGCTGTACCTCGAACACGGGCGGGTGCTGGCCGATTTGCCGGTGGAGGTGTTTTTTCAGCGCGACCATTTGGCCCGGCACCACCCCGCGGCCCACCAGTTTGTTCAAGGAGAAACGGCATGAGTGTTTTCAAAATCAACAAGCAAAAAAGGTGTCTATCGCTTTATTTGATTGGTTTTATTGCTTCTGTTTTTGTAGTAAATGCAACCGCGCAGACGCCCGAGTCCATCGTGATGTCGTCCACCACGTCCACCGAGCAATCGGGCCTGTTTGCCCATTTGCTGCCCGCGTTCAAGCAGGCCACGGGCATTGACACCAAGGTGGTGGCCCTGGGCACCGGGCAGGCGCTGGACATGGCCCGCCGCGGCGACGCCGACGTGGTGTTTGTGCACGACCAGGCGGCGGAAGAAAAATTCGTGGCCGAGGGCTATGGCTTGAAGCGCTTGCCGGTGATGTACAACGACTTCGTGCTCATCGGCCCCAAGGCCGACCCGGCGGGCACCCAGGGCACCGACATCGTGGCCGCCCTGCATAAGCTGGCCGCGGGCAACGTGGCCTTTGTGTCGCGTGGCGACAAAAGCGGCACCCATGCCGCCGAGTTGCGTTTCTGGAAAATGACCGGCTCGGACGCCAAGGGCAGCGGCTACAAGGAATGCGGCTGCGGCATGGGGCCAGCCCTCAACATCGCGGCCAGCACCGGCGCCTATGTGCTGGCCGACCGGGGCACCTGGCTCAACTTCAAGAACCGGGCCGACCTGACCGTGCTGGTGCAAGGCGACAAACGCCTGTTCAACCAGTACGGCGTGATGGTGGTCAACCCCGCCAAACATCCCCATGTGAAGCAGGCCGCCGCCCAAAAATTTGTGGACTGGGTGACCTCCCCCGCAGGTCAGGCCAACATTGCCAGCTACAAAATTGGGGGCGAGCAGCTGTTCTTCCCCAACGCTGCACCCTGACCCTCAGCGCGCCAGCCCGCGGCTGCGCAGCCACCACATGGCCGCGGACTGAACCCCCGCCCAGGCCAGCGCCGCCCCTAGCAGCAGGCCTGCGGCGGGCAGCCACGCCTCGGGCACCAGCCACACCACCGACAGCCCGGCCCCCACCCCCAGGGGCAGCGTTTGCACAAAGGCTTGCTGGGCGTCGAACGCGGGGGCGTCGGGATTCGGGTTGGGGTCAAACAGGGTGGTGTTCATGGCGCTCAAGGGGTGTGTGACAGCGAGGGACATTGTGGGAATGCGACCATCTTGCGCGGATTGATGTCGGTCAAGTCCCCGGGGTTCCCCTTGTCGGGGTTTTCCCTGTCGGCGGGTGGCGTCAGAATGGGCACGGTCACACCGTGCACAGCCCCTCGTACAACGAAAGGAACCCCCATGACTGCGGTTGCATTTCTTCGTCGTTTCAGCATCCGCTTGCGCATCCGGGGGGCGGTGGCGGTGGTGGTGCTTTGGCTGGCCCTGATCGGGGCGGCGGGGTATGTTGGCATCCAGCGCCTGGAGCAGGTCAACCAGGGCCTGGTGGGGCAGGTGCTGCAGTTGCAGGCCCAGAACGCCGACATCCGCGTGGCCCTGTGGCAGCTGCAGAACCTGGAAAAGGACATGATCATTTCCTACGACAAACCCGCCCGGGTGACCGAGCTGGAGTCGCAGTGGAAACAAACCCAGGCACGGCTCAAGGACATGGCCCAAAAGCTGGCCCAGGGCGAACTGCCCGCGGTGGTTGAACCCGCGCAGCAGCTGGCCACCCTGCTGGGCGACTACAGCGGGCAGGCCCAACCCGTCATCGACAACCTCAAGGCCGACATCTACGACAACGCCGGGGTGGCCAACAAGGTGCTCAAGCGCGCCCACGAAACCCTGGACAAGGCCGCCGCCGCCGTGGCCGCCATGGACACGGCGCTGACCGCTCACGCCACCGCATCCCAGCAGGCCGGGCAACACGCCGCCACCCAGGCCCTGTGGGTGCTGTGGGGGGTGATGGCCGTGGCCCTGGGGCTGATGCTGCCGGGGGCCTGGCTCAACACCCGCAGCATCTGCGACCCCATCCAGGCCGCGCAGGACGTGGCCGACAGCATGGCGCAGGGCGACCTGACCCGCACCATCACCACCGCGGGCCACGACGAAATGGCCGCCCTGATGCAGGCGCAGCAGCACATGCAGACGGGCATTGCCCGCATCGTGACCGAGGTGCACAAGGCCAGTGACCACATCCGCGGCGCCTGTGCCGAAATCGCCTCGGGCAACATGGACCTGAGCCATCGCACCGAGTCCGCCGCGGCCAGCCTGGAGCAGACCGCGGCCAGCATGCGCGACCTCATCCAGCTGGTGGAGCAAACCGCCGAGGTGGCCACCCGCGCTGCCCAGACGGCGCAGGCCAACGCCCAGGCCGCGCAGGAGGGCGGCACCGTGGTGGGCCAGGTGGTGGCCACCATGCAGGACATTGACCGCAGCAGCCGCCAGATTGCCGACATCACCGGCGTGATTGACAGCATTGCCTTCCAGACCAACATCCTGGCGCTCAACGCCGCGGTGGAAGCGGCGCGGGCGGGCGAGTCGGGCCGCGGCTTTGCCGTGGTGGCCAGCGAGGTGCGGGTGCTGGCCCAGCGCACCGCCACGGCGGCCAGGGAAATCAAGACCCTCATCCAGGACAGCGTGGGCCGCATCAGCGCCGGGGTGCAGCAGGTGGACGTGGCGGGCACCACCATCGCCGCGGTGGTGGGGCATGCGCAAGAGGTGGCGCAGCTGATCGCCGGCATCAGCCAATCCAGCGGCCAGCAAAGCCAGGGCATCCACGAAATCAACCAGGCCGTGGCCCAGTTGGACACCATGACGCAGCAGAACGCGGCGCTGGTGGAACAGTCGGCCGCGGCCTCGCAAAGCCTGTTGGATCAGGCCGAAGCGCTCACCCGCACGGTGTCGGTGTTCAAGACCTGAGCGCGGCCCGCCTTGGCGGCCTCAGCCGCCCGGGGCTTGCAGCTTGCGGTACACCGTCTGGCGGCTGATGCCCAGCTGCCGGGCCGCTTGGGCCACGTTGCCGCGGCAGCTTTCCACCGCCTGCAGCACCACGGTGCGCGACACGTCCTTCAGGCTTTGCGCCTGCACGGGGGCCTGCAGGGGGGCGTTGGGCAGCCCGTGGGTGGGGTGTGACGTGGCGTGGGGCAGGTTTTGCAACTCGGCCCGCAGGTCGTCGGACAGGTGCTGCCAGCTCAGCACCGTGTCGCCCGGCTCCAGCAGGGCGCAGGCGGTGCGCAAGGCGTTGAGGTACTGGCGGGTGTTGCCGGGCCAGGGGTGGCGGGTGAAGGCGTCCAACAAGGCCGGGTCCACGGTGGGGGGCGCGGCACCTTCGGCCAGGTCCAGCAGCAGGCGCTGGGTCAGCGCGGCAAAGTCGGTGCGCTCGCGCAGGGCGGGCAGCTCCAGCACCAGGCCGTTGATGCGGTAGTACAGGTCTTCGCGGAAGCGGCCTTGGGCCACCAGGGTTTTGAGTGGCTGGTGGGTGGCGCAAATCAGCGCAAAGTCCACCGCCACCGGCTGTCCGCCACCCAGCGGGGCCACCTGGCGCTCTTGCAGCACGCGCAGCAGGCGGGTTTGCAGGGCCAGGGGCATGTCGCCAATTTCGTCGAGGAACAGCGTGCCCAGGTGGGCCTCGCGCAGCAGGCCCAGGTTGCCCTGACGCCGCGCCCCGGTGAAGGCCCCGGGCGCATGGCCAAACAGCTCTGACTCGATCAGGCTTTCGGGCATGGCCGCGCAGTTGATGGCCACAAACGCGTGGACAGCCCGCGGGCCGCTGCGGTGCACGGCCTTGGCAAACAGCTCTTTGCCCACGCCCGACTCACCCAGCACCAGCAGCGAAATGGGCTTGTTCAGCACCTTGCGGGCTTTGTCGGCGGCGCTGCGCCAGCGGGCGTCGCCGGTGTCCAGCCGGGCCAGTGCGTCCGCGCCCGGCGTGGAGGGGGG
>DASUON010000220.1:0-11301 GCA_036276615.1 Burkholderiaceae bacterium | reverse complement strand
CGCGTGATCGAAAACACCGTGCGCGTCAAACTGCCCGAGGGTTTCCAACGCGCCGAATTCCTGCAGACCAAGGGTGCCGTGGACTTCATCTGCGACCGCCGCGAACTGCGCAGCACGGTGGCCAACACCCTGGCCATGCTGCAACGGCAAAGCGCCGACGCCGTAAACTCCTGATTTAATAGCTTAAAGCCTATAAAGTGAAAGCGTTAGAGGCACTTTTTTCACTCAATTGACCACCCCACTCACCCTGCGCCAGCTGCCGCTGTTCCCCCTGCAGACCGTGCTGTTCCCGGGGGGGTGGTTGCCGCTGCGCATTTTTGAGGTGCGCTACCTGGACATGGTCAAGCGCTGCCATCGGGCGCAGGCCCCTTTTGGGGTGGTGTGCCTGACCCAAGGGCAGGAAGTGGCCTCGGCGGCAACCCCTGGCACGGAAACGTTTCAGCCTGTGGGCACCTTGGCACGGATCGAGCAACTCGAACAACCCCAGCCGGGCCTGTTGCACATCACCTGTCGGGGACAGCAGCGCTTTCGGGTGACCCATGCCCAGAAGCTGCCCCAAGGCCTGTGGGTGGCCGATGTGGACATGTTGGACGATGACCTGCCCACCCCCGTGACGGACGACCTGTCGGGCACCGTGCACAGCCTGCAGCAGGTGTTGCACTCCCTCACCACCCAGGGGGGAGACCCCAGCCGTTTGCCGGTGCAACCGCCCTACGCCTGGCACGACGCCGGGTGGGTCGCCAACCGCTGGAGCGAACTGCTGCCCCTGCCCAACGACCTCAAACACCGGCTGATGTCCCTGGACTCGCCCTTGCTGAGGCTGGAACTGGTGAGCGACCTGCTGGACAAGATGCGCATCGACAGTGCGCGCTGACCGGCTTGCAAATGCGGGGCGAGGCGGGGTGAGACGCCTCTCAGGCCTTCAGGTTGAAGTGAGACAGGTGGTTGGCGATGTGCATGGCATGGGCCTGCTCGTAGGCTGATGGGTCGAGCAGGCCGTAGGCAAAGTGGGGCTTCAGCGGCCCTTGCCAGGCCAGGAATGCCGCTGCCGCCTGCTGCAAGCGGGCCAAGGCCTCGGCGACAGGCACGGTGTCCGGAATCGCCGGTGCACCAGGAATGGGTTCGGCCAAGTCGTGCGTCATCCGCCCCCGCCAGGCAAACACCTGATAGGCCCCTGCCCCCAGGGTGTTCTGGAACCACGCGGGTTTTGACTGCGGAAAGCCCTGCATGGAAAACTCGATGCTCTGGGCACAGTGAGCCAGCGTGCCCCCCAGGGACCACTGGACGGACGATTCCAGGCTGGTGGCCCCGGCCAGACGGCTCGCCTCTTGCAAGGCGGTCGCCAAGGTGGAGAACGACAGCTGACGATCCGCACCCTGATCGGCACAGGCCGAACCCAGGGCCGCCGTGCCGACGGCAGAGGTTTGCAAAAAACGGCGACGGTTCAATGGAGCCATGGAGGTCAAACGTTCATCTGTGAAAAAGAGGCAGTTTGACCGTTTTGGGGCGATTGCGCTTGAGCCCCTCAGCCCACCACCACACCGACCGGGGGATCCCGCGGAATCCACACCCGGAACGTGCTGCCCTGCCCCACCACGCTGGACACGTCGATGCGCCCCCCGTGCTTTTGCACAATGCCATAGGCCAGCGACAAGCCCAAGCCCGTGCCTTTGCCCACGGGCTTGGTGGTGAAGAAGGGGTCAAAAATGCGGGCCAGGTGCTCTTCGGGGATGCCCTTGCCCGTGTCCTGCACCTCCACCCACAACCATTGCGCGTCAAACCCGGTGCGGACCCAGATGGTGCCCTGCGTCTCGATGGCTTGCGACGCGTTGACCAGCAGGTTCATGAACACCTGGTTGAGCTGGAATGGGCGGCACATGACCTTGGGCAGACCGGCAAACTCGCGCACCACCTGGGTTTTGTACTTCAGCTCGTTCCAGACCACGCGCAAGGTGCTCTCCAAGCCCTGCTCCAGGTCGGCCAGCTGGTTTTCGCTCTCGGTGGGGTGGGAGAAATTCTTCAGGTCCTGCACGATGCGGGTGACGCGCTGCAAACCCTCCAGCGATTCGGTCAACAACGAACCCACGTCTTCGCGCAGGTAGGCCAGGTCGGCCTCTTGGCTCACCCGCTCCACGGTTTGGCGGGCCACGTCGGGCAACTGGGGGGCCACCTGTTCGTACGCCGACAGCAGCTGCAACAGGCTGTGGACGTAGGTTTTCAGCGTGCCCAGGTTGGAGTACACAAACCCCACCGGGTTGTTGATTTCATGGGCCACCCCGGCCGCCAGCTGGCCGATGGAGGCCATGCGTTCGGACTGCATCAACTGGGCTTGGGCCGCTTCCAGCTCGCGCACCAGGCGGGCCAGACGCTCCTTCTCGGCGTTGAGGGTCAGGTTGAGTTGCTCCAGATCGGCGGTGCGCTCCCGCACACGCCGCTCCAACTCGTCGCGCGAGGCCCGCAGGGCCTCGGCATCGTGGGTGCGCTGCGTGATGTCCTGCACACTGAACACGCGGCCCACGATCTGCTCGTCCATGTACTGGGGGTGAGCACTGAACTCGAAAATCCGCCCGTCGCGGTGGTGCACCACGTCTTCGGTACTTCCCGGATCGGCCACCGCGCTCAAGCGGGCATGCATCAGCGCAGATTCCTGCACGGCCCCCACCAGGTGGGCCACGATTTGGGCGTCGTCCTGTCGGTTCAGCAGGGTCTCAGGGACACCCCACATCTGGCCAAAACGGCGGTTCATGCTGCCGATCTGACCGTTCCAATCCAGCACCATGATGCCGTTGCTGGTGGCTTCCAGCGTGGCGCGCAGGCGTGACAAGGTCTGCGCCAGCACGTCATGCACCTCGCGGGAAGCATCGCTGGCAGCGGCCACGATGAGGTAGGCCGACGCGGCGTGGTCGCCCTGCACCAGGGGGGTGACGGTCTTGACCACCTCGATCAGGCGACCGTCGGCACAACGGTACAGGTCCTCCTGCTGCAACACCCCCTGGGGGCGACCGGCCTTCACCTCTTCCCAGAAGAACACCCCTTGCAAGGCGCATTCAATCTCGGTGATGGGCATGCCCACCAACACCGACAAGGGGTGGCCCAGCAGGCGTGCAGTTTCGGGGCTGGCCAGGGTCACGCACAGGGACGCACCGTCCACCACCAGGGTCAGCGGTGGGGCCGGTGCGTTGGCGGACAGGTCAGGGACAGCCGTCATGACGAGGATCTGCCGGAAGAGGATGGCGAGGTGTCGAAGTAGTAGCTCGGGTGCATGCGGGGACTGAGGTATTTCAACACTTCCCGAGGCAACTGTGCAGGCCGAATGGCCTTGCTGATGTTCAAGCTGGGTTCGGCCTCCAGCTCGATCATCAATCCGGCTTCCGGCGGCACACTCTCGTCGTAAATCAGCACCACCGGACGCATGGGGTGGTCGGTGTTGACCGACGACACGATGCCCAGGGCGCCATTGGACAACTGAACAATGCTGCCCGGCGGGTACACCCCCATGCAGCGGATGAACACCTTGAGCAGGCGCGGATCGAACTTGGCCTGCTGCCGCGCAAACATGAGGGCCAGGGCCTCGTGCGGCGTCATGGCATCGTCGATCGACGCGGGGTTGCACAGCTCGTCAAAATGGTTGGTGATGACCACGATGCGTGCCAGCAGTTCGATCTGCTCACCCTTGAGCCCGGCGGGGTAGCCCGACCCATCAAAAAATTCGTGGTGCTGCCCAATCACGGCCAAGACCATGGGGGCCAGGTTGAGCTTTTGCGCCATGGCCACACCATACACCGGGTGTTGCTCAAAGAAATGGCGCTCCGCGGGGGTCATCGGCGTGCGTTTGTGCAGGATGCGGTCGGGCACCTCGTGCTCGCCCATGTCGTGCAGCAACGCCCCCACCCCCAGGGCCTCGGCCACCGTCCGAGGCAGTTTCAGGTCACGCGCCACCATCAGCGACAGCGTGGCCACGTTGAGTGAATGCAGGTAAAGCTCTTCGCCGCCCGGCTTCTCGGCCATCACCTGAATGGCCATCTCGGGCGCGGTGAGGATGGCGTCGGCGATGTCCGACACCAGCCCCTGGGTGACCGCCAGCGCCTCGGCGGGGCGGCTGAACATGTTGCGCTGAAGCTCCTTCAAGGTGCGCGCGGTGGCCACGAACGCTTTTTCCACCCGTTCGGCGGCCAGTCGACGCTCACGCGCCCGCTGAACCATGGCCTCCTTGGCCTTCATCATGGGCGAGGCCGCCTCGGGAGGCGCAGGAGCGGCGGCCTCGGACACGGGGGGCGCGGCAGGGCGGGCCGCCACGGCCAAGGCCACGGGCTCGTCACTCAGTTCGGGGCTGTATCGAATCCGTGTCAACCCGAGCGACCGGAGGGTGCGAATCTGGTCGTCGGACGTGATCTTGAAGTGGCTGAAGGGAAACGGGTGGTCAAACCAGCTCAGGTCCAGGTACACATGCAAGCCCGCCCGCAGCTGCTGTGTGTCGATCCATAACGTGTTGACCGTGGCCACCTCACCCTCCGCATCAGCAGGTGGTCACCAGATCGAGCGCGTGCATGTAGCGCGGATCGGTCATCAGCCTGTCCCACGGTTGGGCTGGCGTGCGGGGCAGCAGGGCCTGGCGGCGCTCCTCGCTGGCGTCGCTGGGGGTCCATCGCCCTTTGACGATGGCTTCGCTCAGGCCGCTGAGCAGTTCATCCACCGCTTCGCCACCCCCTTCCAGCGACTGGTTGCACAGCAGCACCAGGTCGCACCCCGCCTCCAGCGCTGCCAACGCCGCGGTGGTGTAGCTGACGGGTTGGCCGTTGATGACGCGGGCCGCGGCCATGCTGAGGTCGTCGCTGAACACCGCCCCTTGGAAGCCCAGTTGGCCCCGCAGGATGTCTTGCAGCCAGCGTGGCGAAAACCCGGCCGGACGGCTGTCCACCTGGGGGTAGATGACGTGGGCGGGCATCACCGCCGACAGGCTGGACGACAGCCAGGCGTAGGGAGCGGCATCGTCGGCCATCAGCGCCTCCAACGGGCGCTCATCCACCGGAATGGCCAGGTGCGAATCGGCCTGCACAAAGCCATGCCCAGGGAAATGCTTGCCGCAGTGCGCCATGCCGCTTTGCAGCAGGCCCAGTGCCAGGCTTTTGGCCAGCATGCTGACCACCCGGGGGTCGCGGGCAAAGGCCCGGTCGCCAATGACGGTGCTGCCACCATGGTCCAGATCCAGCACGGGGGCGAAGCTCAGGTCCACGCCACAGGCCCGCAGTTCGGCCCCCAACACAAACCCGCAGGCGCTGGCCACGTTGGTGGCATGCAGGTGCGGGCTGAGGCGGTGAGCGGTCGAGGCCTCAGCGGGCGCTTCGGCCTCCCACAGTCGGCCCAGGGCTCGCATGGGGGGCAGATGGGTGAAGCCGTCGGTCTTGAAGCGCTGCACGCGCCCGCCCTCGTGGTCCACGGCAATGAGGATGTCGGGCCGGGCCTTATTGATCTTGCGGCACAGGCGGGTGAGTTGCTCGCGACTTTCGAAGTTGCGGGCAAACAGGATGAGGCCGCCGGTCAGCGGATGTTGCAACCGGCGCTTGTCGGCCTTGGTGAGCGATGTGCCGGCAATGTCCAGCACCACAGGGGCGGGATGGGAGGTCATGGGGGATCTTTCTGTTCCACCACCACAAAAGCCGCGGTGATGTCACCCTCGTCCGTGAGGGTGAGGTGGGCCCGCAGGCCCCGTTGGTCGAACCAGGTTTTCAAGTCGTCGTGCAGCGCCAGGGCCGGTTGCCCACTGGGGTGGTTGACCACCTCACAGCGCCGCCAGCTCATGGGCATGCGCATGCCCAGACCCACCGCCTTGCTGAACGCTTCCTTGGCGGCAAAACGGGTGGCCAGGTAAGTCAAGCCCCGTTGGGCACTGCGCTCGCGGCGGGCACGCCAAATGGACAGCTCCCCGGGGGACAGGATGCGCTCGGCAAAGCGGTCACCATGGCGTGCCAGCGCCTCGGCCACGCGCCGGGCGTCACACAGGTCGGTGCCAATGCCGAAGATCATTCCAAAAACTATAGCAAAGACTTCAATAAGAAGAAGCGATGACTGCCAAATAAGCTTGAACCGCACCGCCGTAGCCCAGCTCCAGCGCATCGGCCAGCAGCGCATGGCCAATGGACACCTCGGCCACGCCGGGCACGGCGCGGAGGAAGGGGCCCAGGTTGTCCAGGTTGAGGTCGTGCCCGGCGTTCACACCCAGGCCCGCCTCTTGCGCGGCCACGGCGGCATCGCGGTAGCGGGGCAGTTCCTCGGCGGCCTGGCCCCGCGCAAAGGCGGCGGCATAGGGCTCGGTGTACAGCTCCACCCGGTCGGCGCCCACCTTGCGCGCCCAGGCCATGTGTTCGGGCACCGGGTCCATGAACAGGCTGACGCGGGCCCCGGCCGCCTTGGCCTGCGCCACCAGGGGCGTCAGCCGCTCCAGGTCTTGCGGAAACTGCCATCCGTGGTCGCTGGTGAACTGGCCCTCGGCGTCGGGCACGAAGGTGGCCTGCGCCGGGCGCACCGCCTCCACAAAACCCAGCAGGTTGTGCAGGGGGTTGCCCTCGATGTTGTATTCGCGGCCCGGCCAGCCTTGCAGCAGGGCGGACAGGTCGTGCACGTCATGGGCACGGATGTGGCGCTCGTCCGGCCTGGGGTGCACGGTGATGCCCGCGGCCCCCGCTTGCAGGCACAAGGTGGCGGCCCGGGTCAGGCTGGGGATGCCCAGGTGCCGGGTGTTGCGCACGGTGGCAACCTTGTTGAGGTTGACGGACAGGGCGCAACGGCCCGCGGTGTGGGAGGTCATGGTGGCCATGGAAGCAAAGGGCCGCTGGGGTCAGCGGCGGGCCAGGGTGTGCACGTCGCGCATCATCTGGCGGGTTTTGAAGACTCGAACGCCACTATGGTAGTGCAGCATGCCCCGCAACACCGTTTGCAGCGCCGCGGGTATGCCGGTTTCGAGCACCTGCAACAGGGCATTGAACGGTTGACGCTGGTCCAGCGCCTGTTGCAACGCCTGCCATTGCTCGGCCAGCAACGAGGGCCGCTCGAGGCCATCCCACGCGGCTTCGGTCGCCACCAAGCCATGGTCGGCCTCCAAACCGTAGCGGTGCCCCGGCGCCAAGGGCTCCAGGGTGTGGCCTTCAACGGCCAGGGAGGGCAAAAAGCCCGCCTCGCGCAACAGGGTCAGCTCAAAAGCGCGCAGCACGCCCGGCCAGGGCTCAGGCGATTCGGCCAGACGGGCCACGGCCTGGGTGTAGGCATCGAACAGCACGGGGTGGGGATCGTCCCGGGCCAGCAGCTTGAGCAGCATTTCATTGAGGTAGATGCCCGACAAGAGCGACTCGCCCACCGGCATCACATGCCCGCCACGCCAGTGAGCGGTCTTGAGGGTGCGCACCTCGCCGTCGCCCGACCAGGCCAACAGCAGCGGCTGCAAGGGCAGCAGCACCGGGCGCAACTGCGAGGTGGGCCGCTTGGCCCCCTTGGCCACCAAGGCCACGCGCCCCATGTGGCGGGTGAACACGTCCAGGATCAGGCTGCTCTCGCTCCAGTCGTGGCGGTGCAGCACAAAGGCCGGTTCGTCGGTGTAACGGGTGGGTGAGGCCACGCTCAGCTCACCAACGGACGTGGGTCACGCCAGTCCCCGGGGCATCACTCGTAACCGAATGAGCGAACACGGGCATCGTCGTCAGCCCAACCGGAGCGGACCTTGACCCACAGTTCGAGGAACACCTTGGCGTCGAGCAGTTTTTCCAGCTCCACCCGCGCCTCGGAGCCGATGCGTTTGAGCTTTTCGCCGCCCTCGCCAATGACCATGCCCTTGTGGCCCTCGCGTTCCACCACGATGGTGGCGGCGATGCGGCGCAGCCCGCCCTCTTCCTCGAACTTGTCAATCACCACGGTGGAGGTGTAGGGCAACTCGTCGCCGGTCAAGCGGAACAGCTTTTCACGCACGATTTCGCTGGCCAAAAACCGCTCGCTGCGGTCGGTCAGTTCGTCGGCCCCATACATCCAGGGCTGTTGGGGCAAGTACTTGGCACAGACGGCCAGCAGGCGCTCCACGTCGCGTTTGCTGTTGGCCGACAGGGGCACGATTTCGGCAAACGGGTGTTTGCCTTGCATCTCCTGCAGCCACGGGGCCAACTCGGCCCGGCGGTGGATGAGGTCGAACTTGTTGGCCAGGAGAATCACCGGCTTGCCTTCGGGCAGCAGGCCCAGCACCGTGGCGTCGGCAGGTTGGAAACGCCCCGCCTCCACCACAAACAGCACCAGGTCCACGTCGGTCACCGCGCCCAGCACGGTTTTGTTGAGCGAGCGGTTGAGGGCGTTGCCATGCCGGGTCTGGAAACCCGGGGTGTCCACAAACACGAATTGGCTTTCCCCCTGCGTGCGCAGCCCAGTGATGCGGTGGCGCGTGGTCTGGGCCTTGCGCGAGGTGATGGACACCTTCTGCCCCACCAGGGCGTTGAGCAAGGTGGACTTGCCCACGTTGGGTTTGCCCACAATGGCCACCAGACCGCAGTGCTGCTGCTCGGGCGGCACGTCCGGCAGCTCGGGCGCCACCTCGGTACCTGCCGACGGTGCGGGCCGACGCAAGGCCTTGGCCAGCAGCGCCTCCAGATGGGGGTCCACGGCCGCGGGTGCGGGTTGAGCAGGCGAAGCTGGGCGACGGGTCATGAACGGTTCCGGTTTTTCAGTTGGGCGAGCATGGCCGCGGCCGCAGCCTGCTCGGCTGCTCGACGAGAAGGGCCTTGGCCCGGTGCAGTCAGCGACAGTGCGGGCACATCACACACCACGTTGAACAGTTGTTGATGGGCAGCCCCGGTCACCCCCACCACCTGGTAGGCGGGCACCGGGTGCTTGCGGCCTTGCAGCCACTCTTGCAATTCGGTCTTGGCATCCTTGGCCATGGCACCCTGTGCGGCCTGGAGCGGAATGTCCTGAAACAAGCGCTGCACCAGGGCGCAGGCGGTGTCGAAACCTGCATCCAGATACACGGCGCCCAAAACGGCTTCCAAAGCGTCGGCCAGGATGGAAGGACGTTGGCGCCCGCCGGTGCGCAACTCACCCTCGCCCAGCATGAGCGCGTCGGCCAGGCCCAGTCGCATGGCCAGCGCGTGCAGCGTGTCCTGCTTGACCAGGTTGGCCCGGGTGCGAGACAGGTCACCCTCTGGCGCCGCTGACAGGCGTTCGTACAACTGGCGGGACACCGCCAGGTTGAGCACTGAATCACCCAGGAATTCCAGCCGCTCGTTGTGGTCTGCGCTGAAACTGCGGTGTGTCAACGCCCGCTCCAGCAAAGACGGCTGGGCAAATCGGTGCCCCAGTCGGCGCTGAAGCGTCTCGGCGGCAGGGGTCACCGAGAGCTGCCCTGGTATTTCATGACCAGGTAAGCCGGTCCCCCCAGGTGAATTTCACGCTGATAGGCAAACGACACCACCACCTTGTCGTTTTCCTTGGTCACCTCCAGGTCTTTGCCGGTGATGCTGCTGATCTGGTCAATGGAGGTGGTCTTGTCAAAACTGGCGCGCACGTCTTGCACCGTGGTGGCCCCATTGGCCGCCTTTTTGACCGCTTTGACAATGGTCATGTACTCGATGTAAGTGGGCACCGCTTGCACCAAGACAATGCCCAAAAATGCCACCACGCTGCCGACAAACAGCAAACCGATGAAGGTCATGCCCCGTTGACGTTGTTTCATGAAACTGCCTCCTGATTGACCCATGCACGGCAACCCTGATTGATCAACACGTTCACTCAAAGCTGCCAATGCGCTTGATGTTGCCGAAGTTCATCCACACAAAAAACGCCTTGCCCACGATGTTCTGCTCCGGCACAAAACCCCAATACCGAGAATCCAGCGAGTTGTCGCGGTTGTCACCCATCATGAAGTAGTGGCCAGGTGGCACCTTGCACACCACACCTTCCACGCTGTAACGACAGTGGTCTTTGTACAGGAAATCACTGGCACCGGGCACAAAGGCCGGACGGTCGTCGTCGTTGAGCGTGTTGTAGGTCTTGCCGTTTTGCTGCTCCTGGTACTGCTTGCCATAGCGCATGCTGTCCGGGTCAAAGAAATCCGGCTGCGCCACCTTGGGCACGGGCTGACCGTTGATGGTGAGTTTTTTGTTGAGGTAGGCCACCTCATCCCCGGGCACCCCGATCACACGTTTGATGTAGTCCAGGCTGGGTTGAGGGGGATAACGGAACACCATCACATCCCCGCGCTCAGGCTCGTGATTGGCAATGATCTTGGTGTGGATGACCGGCAAACGCACCCCATAGTGGAATTTGTTCACCAAGATCAAATCGCCCACCAGCAACGTGGGAATCATGGAGCCGGAAGGGATCTTGAAGGGCTCGAACAGGAACGAGCGCAACACAAACACCACCGCGATCACCGGAAACAGGCCGGCGGTCCAATCCAGCCACCAAGGCTGGCGCAGCATGTGTTCGCGGGCGTCGGCGCTGAGGCCGCCATCCACTTGGGCAATGCCCTGGGCTTTCAACTGCGCCAAGCGTTGCTCGGCTTGCGCTTCGGCCTCCTGAACCGACCGCTGCCGTTGCGGCAGGAAATGAAACCTCTCGGCCAACCAGTACACCCCGGTCACCAAGGTGGCCAGCAAAAGCATGAGGGCAAAGTTGCCTTCCACCTGCCCCAGATACCAAGCCACCATGTAGCCACCAAACGCAGCCAGGATGACCCCGGTCAGCGTGGACACCGCGTTCTCGTTCATCAGTCTTCCACCTGCAAAATGGCCAGGAAGGCTTCTTGCGGCACCTCCACCGATCCGATCTGTTTCATGCGCTTCTTGCCCGCTTTCTGCTTTTCCAGCAGCTTGCGCTTGCGGGTGATGTCGCCGCCGTAGCATTTTGCCAGCACGTTTTTGCGCAGCGCCTTGATGGTTTCGCGGGCAATGACATTGCCGCCGATGGCGGCCTGAATGGCCACATCGAACTGCTGACGGCTGATGATTTCCCGCATCTTGGCCGCCACCGCACGCCCCCGGTATTGCGCCTGGGTGCGGTGCACGATGATGGACAGCGCATCGACCTTTTCGCCGTTGAGCAGCATGTCCACCTTGACCACATCAGAGGGCCGATATTCCTTGAACTCGTAGTCCATGGAGGCATAACCCCGGCTGACCGACTTGAGCTTGTCGAAGAAGTCGAGCACGATTTCGCCCAGCGGCATGTCGTAGGTCAGCATGACCTGTTTGCCGTGGTAGGCCATGTTGAGTTGCTGACCGCGCTTGACGTTGGCCAGTGTCATCACCGGACCCACATACTCCTGCGGCA
>DASUON010000219.1:0-6592 GCA_036276615.1 Burkholderiaceae bacterium | reverse complement strand
GGTGGCCATGGACCCGGCCAACGCCCAGCGCGACGCCCTGCCCTCGGTCTGGCCCCTGCCCGCCCGCCACGGCTTTCGCACCGACCGCCTGCCGCAGAACTTTGCCGCCCGCCTGGGGCGCTACGCCTTCGACTCGGGCACCCCGCTGATGGCGGGCAGCTGGGCCGCCGCCCGTGCCGGTGCCGCCTGCGCGCTGGCCGCCGCCGAATCGGTGTTGTCCCGCACCGGGCAAGAGGCCCAACCCAGCGCCCTGGCGCTCACCCGCCCACCCGGCCACCATGCGGGGCCGGACTTCATGGGGGGCTACTGCTTCCTCAACAACGCCGCGGTGGCGACACAGGCGCTGCGCGACGGCGGTGCCCCACGGGTGGCGGTGCTGGACATCGACTACCACCACGGCAACGGCACACAAACCATCTTCTACGAACGGGCCGACGTGTTCACCGTGTCCCTGCACGGCAACCCGGCCACCGAATACCCCTTCTTCCTGGGCCATGCCGACGAAACCGGGGCGGGCGAAGGCACGGGCTTCAACCTCAACCTGCCCTTGCCCCGCGGCACCGATTTCGCCACCTGGCGTGCCGCGCTGGCGCAAGCGCTGGAACGGGTGCGGGCGTTTGACGCCCAGGCGCTGGTGGTGCCCATGGGCCTGGACACCTTTGTGGGCGACCCGATTTCCGGCTTCCGCCTGACCAGCACCAACTTCGTGGCCGTGGGGCAGGCCCTGGCCAGCCTGGGGCTGCCCACGGTGTTCACCTTCGAGGGCGGCTACGCGGTGGCCGAGGTGGGCGTGAACGCCCTCAACGTGCTGGAAGGTTTCGGCAGCGCCGTCAGGACGCGCTGAACGCGTTCGCGCTGGCCGGGATGGCCTGCTGCGGTGGCGGGCGCACCGGCTCCTGCACCACCACCTGGTTGCGCCCCCCTTCCTTGGCCAGGTACATGGCCCCGTCGGCGCGGGCAAAAAATTCCAGCACCGACTCACCTTCCACATACTGCGTGACCCCGATGGACACGGTGACCGCCCGGTTCAGCTGGCGGTCCCACCCATGGGCCTCCACCTGCTCGCGGATGCGTTCACACACGTTCAAGGCCGGCAGCAGCGGTGACATGGGGAAAATCAGCAGGAATTCTTCGCCGCCATAACGCCCCAGCACTTCTTCGGTGCGGACATTCCGAGCGGCAATGCGACCGAAATCGCGCAGCACCTGGTCGCCCCCCAGGTGGCCCAGGGTGTCGTTGATGTGTTTGAAGTGGTCGATGTCCAGCACCGCCAGGCACAGGGGGTAACCCAATTCGTCGGCCAACAGCTTCTGCTCTTCCAGCGCGGCCAGCACGTGCTGGCGGTTGAAGCAGCCGGTCAGCGGATCGCGCTGGGCTTCTTCCTGGATGTTCTTCATCTTGCGCCGCGTGCGGTAGAGGCTGCGGTACACGTCCTGCACCCGCCCCATCTGCAAGATGAACAGCGGCAGCGTGACCAGCAGCGCCAGCACATGCATGCCTTGCAGCATGACCAGGGCCTGGTTGCCCGATTTCAGGTACTCCACCCCGGCCAACACCGCATACGCCAGCAGAAACACCGCCGTGACTTGCAGCAAGGGCCGACGGCTGGCCGTGAAAATGCCTTGGGTCAACGCCAGAAAGGCAAAGGGACCCATCAGGATCTGGGTGATCGGCGCCAGGTGGCAGCCCAGCAGCATCACGGCGAGCATGCAGCCCACCATGGGGGCACCCAGCAACCGGTCTTGCACCGACGCAGCGCTGTAGCTGGCCACCAGCATCAATCCCCCACACACCCCCAGCACCGCCAGTGCGATGGTGCCCCAGGTGACCAGGCTCATGAGCCCCAGGCCCCAGAACACCCCCAACGCCCCCACGTAGAGCGCCGCCATGCGGGCCAGCGCTTTGAGACGTTTGGCGTCCTTGGACATGGCTTTGCCGCCGGCCACGTCGCCCACCCGGCGACCCACCTGCATGGAGGAGAGCTGCTGAGAGGACTCACCGAAATCGGGGATGCCTTCCGAGGCGGGAAAAGTGTCCAACGCTTCGGCGTTGGTGTTTCGTCCAAAGATCATGGCTGCGCGCTTCATTCACTTGGGCAGCAAATCAGAGCATGACCCCTGTGCGCACCTGTGGGCTGAAAAACCCCTCTCTCGACACAGAACCTCGACATGCAACGTCCCCCGCCAGCAGCTGCCCTCGTGTCTGAACCGAAAAGCAGCATCCCACAACGACCAACGATTGCGTATTGTAGGAGTCGGTTTTGCAACACGTCATTCAAACCGGGCATCAGCCACGGCACTTCCGTGTGGACCTCAGCGCCATGTCACCAAACCTTGACTCAGCGCAAGCCCACCCAGAAACACCAAAATACGATAAAAATGATATATTTGCTAAATGCAGAAATCACTTTCAACCTCAATCGCCCCGACGGAACCCCTGTCCACGCGTCAGGTGGCGCACATGCTGGGGGTCACGGTGCGGACGGTGCAACTGATGGTGGACCGCGGCGACCTGCAAGCGTGGAAGACCCCTGGGGGGCACCGGCGGATCTCGCCCGATTCGGTCCAGGCGTGGATGTCCAGCACCTCCCCCCGGGCCCTGGCCCAACGGCGAGCGCACGACGCACAAAAGCGCGGCTGACCCCACACCCCGCCGGTGACTGCACCCATTTGTTGACCCGCATCAGTGCGCGCTTGCGCCCATCGGGTGTCTGATCGGACTCTGAGGCCGCACAACACCGGAGGCACCATGCGCAACAACCAGCCCGTCACGCAGCAGGAGCACGACTACCCTGCCCATGAAATGCTGGTCTCCAGCACAGACACCAAAGGCCACATCACCCACTGCAACCACGCGTTTGTCGAGGTCAGTGGCTACACCTACGACGAACTCATCGGCCAGCCGCACAACCTGATCCGCCACCCGGACATGCCCGCCGAAGCCTTCCGTGACCTGTGGCGCACCATCGGCAACGGCCACCCCTGGACCGGCCTGGTCAAGAACCGCCGCAAGAACGGCGACCACTACTGGGTGCAGGCCAACGTCACCCCCATCATGGACAACGGCAAACCCACGGGCTACCTGTCGGTGCGCACCAAACCCACGCGCCAGCAGGTCCAGGCGGCCGAAGCCTTGTACGCCCGCATCAACCAGGGGGAATCCGGGCTGGG
This sequence comes from Burkholderiaceae bacterium, assembly GCA_036276615.1. Classification (GTDB taxonomy): domain Bacteria; phylum Pseudomonadota; class Gammaproteobacteria; order Burkholderiales; family Burkholderiaceae_C; genus UBA2334. The sequence continues at coordinate 3,422 of DASUON010000219.1, read as the reverse complement.
CCTTCACCGGGGCCACATCCAGCGCAGCGGATGGGCGGGCGCGTGGGATCGGTGGCAGCACAGCTCCGCCGACCTCAGGTTGGGTCTGCTGCTGACGGTGGTGTTGCTGGTGGGCCATGTGCCCAGCCTGATCGGACACGGTCCCTGGGCGGGGGCCTTGGAGTGGGCCCTTCAGCTGCTGGGGGCAGTGGCCGTCATGTTCTGGTTTCGCGCCAGCGTGTCCGGGCCTTTGCGCCACGCAGACCAACGCGCCCGCGACGTGGCCGCCTGCAACCTCACCCAAGGCATTCAAGTGGCCGGCCCCGAACCGCTGGCCAGCCTGATGCGCAGCCTGTCGCAAATCCAGGTCAACCTGCGCGCCGTCATCAGCGACGTGCGCACCGAGGTGGACGGCTTTTCACGCTCCGCCCACGACATCGCCAATGCCAGCCAGGACCTGAGCGAGCGCACCGAAACCCAGGCCAGCAGCCTGGAGGAAACGGCGGCGTCCATGGAAGAGATCACGGCCACGGTTCAGCAGACATCGGCCAACGCCCAGGCCATGGCCCACCAGACCCAGCGCAGCACCCAGGTGGCGGCCAGCGGCCAGCGCGCCATCCGCGACGTGGAGAACGCCATGACCGGCATCGAACGCTCTTCGTCCCGCATGAGCGAAATCATTGCCACCATTGAAGGCATTGCGTTCCAGACCAACATCCTGGCCCTCAACGCCGCCGTGGAAGCCGCCCGCGCCGGGGACCAAGGCCGTGGGTTTGCGGTGGTGGCCAGCGAAGTCCGGGGGCTGGCGCAACGCAGCGCCAGCGCGGCCAAGGAAATCAGGGAGCTCATCCAGACCTCGGTCCACCAAGTCAGCGATGGGGTGCGCCAAATGCAAGGGGCCAGCCACACCATCGACGACGTGGTGCACGAGGTGCAGGCCGTCTCGACCCTGGTGGAGGAAATCCAGCACGCGGCCCAGGAACAGTCGGAAGGGCTGTCCCAGATCAACAGCGCAGTGGATCAGCTGGACCATGTGACCCAACAAAACGCCGCCATGGTGGAGCAAACCAACGATGCTGCCCATGCCTTGAGCACGGGCAGCGAAAGCCTGCGCCGTTCGGTGGCGGTGTTCAAGCTGTGAGCCCGGATGTGCGGCCTCATACCCTCCACCTGTACCCATTTCGCAACAAAACCTCAATTCCGCCGAGAGATTCAAAAAAAATGAATGACCTTTAATTTAGATCAAGAAGAATGCGGCACTTCGATGTAGCCGCCCCTTCTTCAGAGCCAGAGCACGGCGCATCGGAGGTTTCAAACAACTGAGGGATGCATCGTTGCGCAACAACCAACCCGTGACTCAGCAGGAGTATGACTACCCTGCCCATGAAATGCTGGTGTCCAGCACGGACACCAAAGGCCACATCACCCACTGCAACCGGGCCTTCATTGAAACCAGCGGCTACACCCAGGCCGAACTCATCGGCCAGCCGCACAACCTGGTTCGCCACCCGGACATGCCCGCCGAGGCCTTCCGCGACCTGTGGCGCACCATCGGCAACGGCCACCCCTGGACTGGCCTGGTCAAGAACCGTCGCAAAAACGGCGACCACTACTGGGTGCAGGCCAACGTCACGCCCATCATCGAAAACGGCAAGCCCACGGGTTACCTGTCGGTGCGCACCAAGCCCACACGCCAGCAGGTCCAGGCGGCCGAGGCCTTGTACGCCCGCATGAACCAAGGCCAGTCAGGCATTGTGCTGCGCCGTGGGCAGGTGCAGCGGCACGGCCTGCCAGGGCTGCTGGACCGCTGGAACCTGCTCCGTGCCGACACCCGGATGGCACTGCTGCTGGTGCTGACCGCGCTGGTGAGCCAGTCCCATCGCCTGATGGCCGCGGGTCCGCTGGCCACCGCGGTGGAGCTGGGCGGCCTGGCGCTGGGGCTGATGGGGGTGATGGCCTGGTTCCGCGCCTCCGTGACCCTGCCGCTGCAGGAGGCCACCCAGGTGGCCCGCAACCTGGCGGCCTGCAACCTCACGCAAGGGGTGACCGTCAGTGGTGCCGAGCCGGTGGCCAGCCTGATGCGCAACCTGAGCCAGATCCAGGTGAACCTGCGCGCCGTCATCAGCGACGTGCGCACCGAGGTGGATGGTTTTTCGTTCGGAGCACACGAGATTGCCGCCGCCAGCCTGGACCTGAGCGAGCGCACCGAATCCCAGGCCAGCAGCCTGCAGGAGACCGCGGCGTCCATGGAACAGATGACGGCCACCGTGCACCACACCTCGGCCAACGCCACCACCATGGCCAACCAGACGCACCACAGCACCGAGGTGGCCGCCAGCGGGCAGCACGCCATCCATGAGGTGGAGGGCGCCATGAAGGCCATTGCCCAGTCGTCCAACCGCATGAGCGAAATCATCGAGGTCATCGAAGGCATTGCCTTCCAGACCAACATCCTGGCCCTCAACGCCGCCGTGGAAGCAGCGCGAGCGGGAGAACATGGGCGCGGGTTTGCGGTGGTGGCGGGAGAGGTGCGAGCCCTGGCCCAGCGCAGCGCGTCTGCAGCCGGGGAAATCCGCGACCTCATCCAGACCTCGGTGCAGCAGGTGGACGGCGGGGTGAAACAAATGCAGGGCGCCAGCCGCACCATCGATGACGTGGTGAAGGAGGTGCGCACCGTGGCCACGCTGGTTGATGAAATCCGCACCGCCGCCGCCGAACAGTCGGAAGGCCTGGCCCAGATCAACATGGCCATTGACCAGCTCGACCAGGTGACGCAGCAAAACGCCGCCATGGTGGAGCAGGCCACGGCCTCGGCTCAGAGCTTGAGCGAAGGCAGCGAATCGCTGCGTCAGTCGGTGTCGTTGTTCAAGCTCTGACCGCCCTCCCAGGCAGCCCACCCGTCGCACAGGCACGGGCACGGGTGCCCGCGGCACCTCACTGGCGGGCGGTGCGGATGTGCGGGGGCACGGGCTGCGGGTGGCTGGTGCGCCAGGGGCTGATGTCCAGCCCACCCCGGCGGGTGTAGCGGGCGTACACCGTCAGTTTGGTGGGTTTGCAGCGGTTCCAGATGTCCACAAACATGCGCTCCACACACTGCTCGTGGAACTCGTTGTGGTTGCGAAAACTCACGATGTACTGCAACAGCCCGGCCTGGTCGATCTGCGGGCCGCTGTAGCTGATCTGCACGCTGCCCCAGTCGGGCTGGCCGGTCACCAGGCAGTTGCTTTTGAGCAGGTGGCTGGTGAGGGTTTCGGTCACCGGCTGCTCGTCAAACGCCGCGGTCAGCAGCTCGGGCGCGGGGGTGTAGCGGCTGCATTCCACGTCCAGCCGGTCCAGGCTCAGGCCGTCCAGCTCATGGATGGGTTGCTGGTCGAACTGCTCGGGCAGCAGCAGTTGCACCCCCACGCTGGCCATCACGGCGGGGGCACCCCGCCAGGCGGCCT
>DASUON010000218.1:0-3920 GCA_036276615.1 Burkholderiaceae bacterium | reverse complement strand
GTTTTCAAGGAAATCAGCCTCCCGCGCTTTATTGAAAAGCGCAAGTAGCTATGAATTCAGGATGAAAACCCTTCGAGGCGTTTGAGGGCGATGCCAATCGAACGGTCGTCAAACAAACGGTCTTTGCGTTGGGCCGCTTGTTCGCCGCCCTTCCAGTGCTGAATGCCTTGGCGAACGGCGGCCACGGTGGGTGCCACCCCCTCCTTGTTCAGCAGCCAATCCACCGTGGCCAGCAGCTCCATGCCAAACGGTGACTCAAAGCCGTCAATGAGTTGGGTGGTGGCTTCCAGCGCGGGCAGGTAGGGCTTGGCTTCGGTCTGGATGAAGGTGTTGACCCACGCCTTCTGTGAGTCGTCAAACCAGATCACATCGAACGGGTCGGCGTCGCCGATGCGTTTGTCGCAGTGCAGGTAGCTGCCGTCCAGCCCGTCCAGCAGGTGGCGCAACCGGTCTGCATAGGGCCCGAACTTGTGGGGCTCGAATCGCAAATCCAGGGGCGGGACGCCGGGCATCCGTTCAATGGACCGTTCCAGAAACCAGGCCAGTTTTTGAATCTCCAGCAGGCTGCATTCCATGCCCATCACCCAGTAGCGGCGAACCAGTTCAGCCACCAGGGCGCGGGCGGGGGTCAACTTTTGCACGCCGGAGCGCTTGGCCACGTTCTGGTATTTGGAGGTGGGCTCGAACACCAAGATGTCCACGTCGGGCAGATCTCCCAGCGCGTGTTCAATTTGCTGGCGCACAGTGGCCCAATCCAGCCCCCCATTGCCTGCGCCCAGCGGGGGAATGGCAATGGACTGGACGCGGTTGTCCACCAAGAAGCGGCGCAGGTCCGCCAGGCCATCAACGATCCACTCCATGCGAGACGGCGCACGCCAGTGCTGCTTGGTGGGGAAGTTGACGATCCACCGCGGGCCTGAGAGTCGGTGGGTTTCCGTCACGAACACCTGTCCGGTGCAAACTTCCTTGGCCTTGCAGGCCGCCGCGTATTCGAGGAAGTTCTCTTTGTAGGCGTCCTTGAACATCAGTGCGATGCCCTTGCCCATCACGCCCACCGTGTTGACGGTGTTCACCAGGGCTTGCGCACCGGACTCCAGCAGGTTGCCTTGGGTGAATCGGATCATTGGAAGTACCACCCGGGTCTGGCGTGCACCGGGAGGTTCAAGTTCCGGTGCAGCAGTTGTTGCTCAATGGCCATTTTGATCTCTTCGGTGTAACAGACGATCCCCAGCAAACCCGATACCGGGCAGTGGCCACTCAGCGGAGTGTCACCGTGGCAGGTTGCTCAGATAATGGCCGTTCGCAAATTGCGGCGGCCTTCGTGCTTGTGACGTCCGACTCACTTCTGGGTATCGATTGGCCGCTGCCGCAGCGTGCGGGTGCTGGCGCAGCGCAGTGGCAATCTTTCTGGATAAAGAGCTGCATCGGCAGAGACGTTTCAGCCAGTAATGACGCAGGATTCTGATCGAAAGGACGAGGCCGGGACGCATACACCGAGGGAGGACACTGATGTGCCATCGGTGTTTTCGGTGCAATGGGCATTGGCCAGGCCGACCGCTGCGAATGCCTTGAAAGATCACAGGTTTACACATGTACATAAAGACCATTCAGCTGAAGAACATTCGAGGTTTTGCCCACCTGAACTTCGACCTGACCCGGCCTGATGGGAGTCATGCGGGCTGGACGGTCTTCACAGGTGACAACGGGTCGGGCAAGAGCAGTTTGCTCAAGGCCGTTGCAGTTGCTTTGACGGGGAAAGAAACCGCTCGCGCACTCCAACCCAGCTTTCATCGGTGGGTCCGTGAAGGTTCAGCGCAAGGGCAAATTGAACTGACGGTGGTGCCAGAGAAAGGACTTGACGAGTTCAGGGTTCAAGGCAGTACGCCTTACAAGCCTTTTCCTGCGACGGTTGTCTTGAGCGCAAACGCAAAAGAGACCAGTCTGGAGCTGGTCGAATCACAGAAGACGGCCAAGAGAGGGTTGTGGTCAGTGGGGGCGCATGGATGGTTCTCCTGCGGATATGGCCCATTCCGGCGGGTGTTCGGCGCATCGTCAGATGCCATGCGGTTGATGGTGGGGGCCAGTACCGAACGTTTTGTCACCATGTTTCAGGAGGCTGCCTCATTGTTCGAGGTGGACCAGTGGCTGCGCAACCTCAACCACAAGACGCTGGAAAACAAGCTCGTCGAAACGCAACAGCTGGCACTGTTGATCGAAATTCTGCGTGACGAACTGATGCCTAACCAGATCACCGTGGATCGTGTGGATTCTGATGGCCTTTGGCTGAAGGACCGCAACGGACTTCAGCTCGCGTGGAATGACATGAGCGACGGCTACAGGTCTGCACTGGCGTTGTTAGCAGACATCCTCAGGCATTTGATCAATGCCTATGGCATTGAAGGGCTCACGGAGCGCGGGGACGATGGCAAGCTGCGCATTGTCAAAGGGGGCGTGGTCATGATCGACGAAATTGACGCGCATTTGCACCCTGAGTGGCAGCGTGAAATTGGGTTTTGGCTCAAAAGGCACTTTCCAAAGATTCAGTTTCTGGTGACCACACACAGCCCCATCATTTGCCAGGCCGCTGACGAAAACGGGCTGTTCGTGTTGCCTGAGCCTGGAGGCCAAGACCTTCCTCGTGCGCTGACTTCGGACGAATACAAGACGGTGATTTCGTCCAGACCCGACACCATTCTTTTGACCCCCGCCTTTGGCCTGCAAAACACCCGTTCTCCTCGGGCCGTGGAAGGGCGCGCGGAATATGCCAAGTTGATGGCCAAACACCGCGCCGGAGCAGAACTCACCAAAGACGAACAACGTCGGGCTCAGCAGCTCCAACTCTTTGCGGACACCAACGAGGTGTTGTGAGCGATGAAACGCATCAAGAGGGAGCCTTTGCCTGCCGACGCGGCTCGGTATCTGGTCAAACGGCAAGCCAGCGCCATCCAAAAACATGCCCTTGGCACGCTGGACACCACCCTGGATTGGAAAAGTGCTCGCCAAACCAAGAACATGGACAAGGTGCTTTCAACCCTCCACGCCATGGTGGGGGCGCGTCAGCGGTGCATGTATTGCTTGGATTCACACGGGTCGGACATCGAGCACTTTCGGCCCAAAGCCCTGTTTCAAAAGCACATGTACCGCTGGGAGAACCTGCTGCTGTGTTGCACCGACTGTGGACGCAAGAAGGGGGATCAGTTCCCCATGGCGGGCCGCCGTGTGCTGTTGGTCGACCCCACCAAAGAGAACCCATGGGACAGCTTGGATTTCGATCCCTTGACCGGGAACATCTGTGCCCGTTTCGATGTGCAACTGAACAGTTGGTCGGACAAAGGCTCGGAAACGGTCAGGGTGTTGCATCTGGATCGGCGTGAAGCCCTGTCAACGGGCTATTTGCAAACACTGCGCCGACTGAGCGAAGTCATTCGCGCCGAGCTTGGCGCAGGTGCCATGGATGCGGCCAAGCTGATGCACAAACTCAAGGCTGAGGACGACCATGGCTTGTTGGGGTGGTGCTTCAGTGACCGCGGAGCGAGGCAGGATCCGTTCAGCACGCTGCATGCACAACACCCTGATGTCTGGGCGCAGTGCGCCAAGGCCCTGAAGGTCTGAACCCAAAAAAGGCACCCCACAGGGTGCCTCTTTCATAAGAAAAATCAGCCTCCAGCGCTTTTTTAAAAAGCGCAGGCAGCTATCAATTCAGAAGCATCAAACCGATGCCTTCACCTTCAGTCGCCAGGCGTGCAGCAGCGGTTCGGTGTAGCCGCTGGGCTGTTCCTTGCCCTTGAACACCAGGTCCAGCGCGGCCTGGTAGGCCTTGCTTTCGGCAAAGCGGCCGGCCATGTTCTGGTACAGCGGGTCCCCGGCGTTCTGGCCGTCCACCTTGGCGGCCATGCGCTCGAAGGTGGCGCGCACTTGCG
>DASUON010000217.1:0-5216 GCA_036276615.1 Burkholderiaceae bacterium | reverse complement strand
GAGCCAAAGGCTGACCCCATACTTTCCAGTCGCGGTGAGCAAAGTTCGAGTTTCTTGTGGCATACGACTGACATCTGTGGCGTGGTAAATCGAATCTGTCGTCCGCTGATACACATTCAGCAAATCAAAAAACCGCTGTTCCTGTCGCTGTTGTTCCGCCGTTTTGGCCTGTTCCTCCAGTGCCTTTCGGGTTTCTTCAACTTCCTTTTTCTGTAACTGCCAAACGCTGATGGCCACAATCAGCGTCAGCAACGAGACCAGCGGGTTGAGCAGGCCACCAAAGAAATCACCCAGTTGCCCGAGCTTGTCCCCGTTGCCATGGAGGGGCAGGCTCCAGACATTGGCATACACCAATGCCAATGCAACGGCACCTGCCACTGCCAGCAACAGCAACCACCAAGGCGAAAAGAGCTTCTTCACAACCAACTCTCCACCTTCAGTCCCGGCACCCGCTCAAACTCCCGCAGGTTGTCGGTGACCAAGGTCAGGTCGTGCACCAAGGCTTCAGCCGCAATCCAGGTGTCGTTGCGGCCAATGGGCGTGCCCGCCTGTTCCAGCGTGGCGCGAATCAGCGCATAGCGCTCGGCAATGTCTGAGTCGATGACCAGGGCTTGGGTGTGCGCCACGATCTGGTCAATGACCCGGCGGCGGGTGGCGCTGCGGTCTCCCTTGTAGAAGCCCACGGTCAGCTCGCCGAGCACCACGGGGGACAGGTGAATCTGAGCGGGTTTGAGTTGGGAGAACCGAAGTAGCACCGGCTCGGGGGTGCGGCGGATGATGTGGCTCCACACGCAGGTGTCCAGAAGATAGCCCTGCATGCGGTTCACCAGGCGGGTGTGTCGTCTTCGGGTTCGTCTGCCGGTGCGTCGGGCCAGTCTGGCACGGTGGGCAGTTTGGCCAGAAACGCATCCATGGTCATCGGTGCTTCCCGTATCACGATGGCATCACCCACATGTTCCAGCGTGACACGTGCGCTGTTGATGCGAAAACTCTTGGGCAGCCGGATGGCCTGACTGTTGCCCGACATGAACACGGCAGCACTGACTGGGGGCATGGCTGTTCTCCTGGAATCTGGGATATACGATTTGTATATTGTTTGCCAAGTGCCTTCCGTTGGCAATCGTTGTGCGGTGGGTTGCTTCAGATGGGTGTTGGGTTGACTTCAGTGTTGGATGCGGTGCAAGGGGCGGTGCCTGAAACGCGGTGAGCCCATCAGAGCCCATCACACCGCCGCCCTGCGCCCCGGCTCCTGCGCATGCAGCATGCGCGTCAGCAGTTCGCGGGGTGGCACCCAGCCAATGCCTTTGAGCATCTGGCTGACCTGTCCCCGGTGGTAGGTGCCGTGGGCGTGCAGGTGCAGCAGCATTTCCAGGCGGGTCATGCGCCCGGTGTCGCCGTCGGTGAAGGTGAAGGTCACGTGCTCGTTCAGGCTGTCGGGCGTGGTGTGGCTGGCGTGGGCCAGCAGCCAGGCGTTGGCATCGGCCAGGTCCCACGACAGTTGTTCGGGGCTGGGGGTGTCCGGCGTGTTGGTGGCGGTGTAGGAATGGGGCTGGCCGCTGAGGTGGGCGATGAAGATGCGGTCCACCACGTGGATGTGGTTCATCAGCCGCAGGGCCTGGTGATGAACGGCGCGGGCGGCGTCGTCCAGCGCATGGGTGGGCTGGCACAGCAGGGCCATGAGGTCCGCATCAGCCCACGCTTGGTAGCGTAGCAATGTGCCCAGTGTGGCTTGAAGGGTGGGGTCCATGGATAATGTTGGTAAAAATGTGCTATACCGCTTATTCCATGGTGCCTTTTTGCTTCAATAAATAGAGCAACTGTGCCTTGGCTTCCGGCCACTCCCCGCTGCGCATGCTGTACATCACCGTGTCGCGGATGGTGCCGTCGCGGCGCAGGCCGTGGCCGCGGATCACGCCGTCTTTCTTGGCGCCCAGGCGTTCGATGGCGCGTTGGGACGCAAAGTTGAAGTTGTCGGTGCGCCAGCCCACCACGTGGCAGCCCAGGGTTTCAAACGCGTGGGTCAGCAGCAGCAGCTTGGCGGTGGTGTTGACGTGGGTGCGCTGCACGCGCTTGGCATACCAGGTCCAGCCGATTTCCACACGCTTGAGGGCGGGCACGATGTCGTGGTAGCTGGTGCAGCCCAGCACCTCGCCAGTGGCGGTGTCGGTCACGGCAAAGGCAAAGCGGTTTCCGGCGTCGCGCATGGCCAGCGCGTCTTCGATGTATTTGCGGGTGTGCTCGGGTTCGGGCACCGACGTGATGCGCAGGTTCCACAGCTCGCCGTCGGCGGCGGCGGCTTTCAGGCCGGCTTCGTCGTCCAGGGTGAGGGGGCGCAGGGTGACGCCATGGGCGCTGAGGGTGACAGGTTCTACAAAGGCCATGGTGGGCTCACTTCTTGTCGTCAGGGGGAAGGTTGATCTTTTGCCACAGGCGCGCGGCGTGCAGACCCGCGCCGCCGCCCAGGCCCACGGCCAGGATGCCCATGATGCTGGCGCTGTCGTAGCCTTCGGAGAACAGTTCCCAGCCCATGCCCAAGGCCAGCCAGTAGCCGGCCAGGGCACCGCCGACAAAGCCCACGGCGTCGGACAGGCCCTGCTTGAGCAGGCGGTTCATTTGCGGGTCCATGGCGCAGCCCTCAACGGTTCCGTTGGTTCATGAAGACCAGTTTTTCGAACAGGGTGATGTCCTGCTCGTTCTTCAGCAGCGCGCCCACCAGCGGCGGCACGGCCACTTTCTGGTCGGCGCTTTGCAGGGCTTCCAGGGGGATGTCTTCGGCCATCAGCAGCTTGAGCCAGTCCAGCAGCTCGGACGTGGAGGGCTTTTTCTTCAGGCCGGGCAGGTTGCGGATGTCGAAGAAGGTCTTCATGGCCGCGGTCAGCAGCTCTTTCTTCAGCCCGGGGAAGTGCACGTCCACGATCTGCTGCATGGTGGCTGCGTCGGGGAACTTGATGTAGTGGAAGAAGCAGCGGCGCAAGAAGGCGTCGGGCAGCTCTTTCTCGTTGTTGGAGGTGATGAACACCAGTGGGCGGTGTCTGGCGCGGACCAGCTCGCGGGTTTCGTAGCAGTAGAACTCCATGCGGTCGAGTTCGCGCAGCAGGTCGTTGGGGAACTCGATGTCGGCCTTGTCGATTTCGTCGATCAGCAGCGCCACCGGCTGGTCGGCGGTGAAGGCTTGCCACAGCACGCCCTTGACGATGTAGTTCTGGATGTCCTTCACCTTCTCGTCGCCCAACTGGCTGTCGCGCAGGCGGCTCACGGCGTCGTATTCGTACAGGCCCTGCTGCGCCTTGGTGGTGGACTTGATGTGCCATTGCAGCAGCGGCATGCCCAGGGCCTGGGCCACTTCTTCGGCCAGCATGGTCTTGCCGGTGCCGGGTTCACCCTTGACCAGCAAGGGGCGCTGGAGCGCAATGGCTGCGTTGACCGCGAGTTTGAGATCGGCGGTGGCGACGTACTGCTCGGAACCTTGGAATTTCATGGGCTGAAGGGGGTTGGGAGGAGACGGAAAAGGGCCAGGAATGAGGGAAAACGCTGATAACCCAGTCTATATAATCGGTCGTTGATTTTTATCAATCAACCTTCATTGTGATGCCAACATGACCAAGAAGCTGCCCTCGCCGATCACCGCTTTTGTCGCCACTGCGACGCTTCTTTTTTCGGTTGCCGGCGCTCAGGCACAAGGGGTCACGGGCGATGTCAAGGCGGGGGAGTCGAAGGCGGCCATGTGCATTGGCTGCCACGGCATTCCGGGCTACCAGAACGCGTTTCCCGAGGTTCACAAGATCCCCATGATTTCCGGTCAGCAGGCAGGCTACATCATGTCAGCTTTGCAGGCCTACAAAAAGGGTGACCGCAAGCACCCCACCATGCGGGGCATGGCCGGTTCGCTGACCGAGCAGGACATGGCCGACCTGGCCGCGTTTTACAGCGGCCATGCGGGCAACGTCACCGTGGGTGAAGCACCCTCCAAGGCGGCCCCCGCGGCTGTGGCGGCCTTGCTGGAAAAAGGTGCCTGCGTGTCCTGCCACGGGGCCAACTTCAGCAAGCCCATCGACCCCAGTTACCCCAAGGTGGGCGGCCAGCATGCCGACTACCTGTACGTGGCCCTCAAGTCGTACACGGTGGAGGGCAACAACGTCATCGGCCGTGGCAACCCCATCATGGGTGGCGTGGCCAAGCAGTTCAAGCTGGCTGAGCTGAAGCAGCTGGCCAACTACCTGGCCAGCATCGACGGCGAGTTGAAGACCGTTCCCCAGTCCAAGTTCCGCTGAAGGCCGCTTGCCGCGGCCCCCGCGTTCAGGGCCGCCCCAGGAACAGATAGACGCCCGGCGACTGGCCCTGGCCTTTGACCAAGGCCAGGTACACGGGGCCCAGCCCCGTGTCAGCCGCCACATACAGGCTGTAGGCTTTTTTCAGGCCACCCCAGCGGATCTCGCTGGTGTCACGCCACGCATTGCCCCACTCCATGGAGCCCCCGGCGTAGAACCCCCGGGCGATGCCGGGGTCGATGTCCAGGCGCTGGTAGTACCCCAGGCGCACCAACCCCAGGTAGTTGCCCGCCACCTGTCCAGGTTTGAAGCCTGAAAGCTGCTGGAAGCCGCCCAACGAATACTCGTCCATGGCCCCTGCCGGAATGTCGGACGCGCGGGCCACGCGGGCGTGGCTGTTGAGTGTGTGGTGTCTCCAGCTGTGCACCCAGTTGCCCGTCCATTCCAGCCGGTGGAAACCCTTGCGGGTTCCATCGGAGCGTCGATGGCCCAATTCAGCATCGGCCACCATGCGGTGGCCTTCGCGGGGGAAACTGGTCTGGTCCAGCTGGTCGGTGACCAGGCGAAACCGCAACCCGGATTCGGTCCAGCGGTCGGCGGCGTTGGTTTCAGGCGCGGTCACTTGACTGGCTGCATGGGTGCTGATCAGCACCGAGTCAATGGTGCGGCGGTTGGCGAACAGGCCAATGAGCGCACTGCCCAGGCGACCCCCACGGCCCAGCGACCACCCGTGGTCGATGCCCAAGGCATGGGTGTTGCGGTTGTACAGCGCGAGTTGCGTGCCATCGAGGGCAAACAGTTCCACGCGTTGGCTGCGGGCGGTGGCGTGAACCGACAGGTAGCGGTCGTGGTCACCGCCCCAGGGGTGGTACAGCTCGGTGCGGGCTTCGGTGTTGGCCCCAATGCCCAGCTGGTTGCGCCATTCGGTGCCCGATTCGGTGAGCCAAT
>DASUON010000216.1:0-2404 GCA_036276615.1 Burkholderiaceae bacterium | reverse complement strand
GGACACCAGCATGTCGTCAAACTGGAAGGGCACGCCTTGCAGCAGGTTGCCAAAGGCCACGCCAAAGATCACCGGGGGCACAAAGCCGCCGACAAACAGGCCCCAGTCCCAGGTGCTGCGCCATGTGGGGTGGTGGATCTTGCTGCGGTAGTCAAACCCCACGGGCCGGAAGAACAGTGCCCACAGCACCGCCAGCATGGCCCAGTAAAAGCCGCTGAACGCCGTGGCGTACACCAGCGGCCAGGCCGCAAAAATGGCCCCGCCCCCGGTGATGAACCACACCTGGTTGCCGTCCCAGTGAGGCCCCACGGTGTTGATGACCACGCGGCGCTCCACATCGGTCTTGCCGACAAAGGGCAGCAAGGTGCCCACGCCCATGTCGTGGCCGTCCATGATGGCAAAGCCCACCAGCAGCACACCCACCAGCAGCCACCAGATCAGTTTGAGGGTTGGATAGTCGAGCATCGTGTTCTCCAGTGGGGCTTCAGGCGTGGACGGGTTCGTTGTCGTAGCGGCCCGTGCCCAGGCTGCCCGGGCCCATGCGGGCAAACTTGACCATCAAGTACATCTCCACCGCCAGCAGCAGGGTGTAGAAACCCACAAACCCGGCCAGCGAGCCATACAGGCTTTGCACGCTCAGGGTGGACACGCTCAGGTGCGTGGGCAGCACGCCGTAAATGGTCCAGGGCTGGCGACCGTACTCGGCCACGAACCAGCCCAGCTCACTGGCCAGCCAGGGCACGGGCAGCATCACCAGTGCGAAGCGCAGCAGCCAGGGGCGTTGGGCGCAGTCCATCTTGAGCGTGCACCAGAAGGCCCAGGCAAACAGCACCAGCATGGCAAAGCCCATGCCCACCATGGCGCGGAAGGCCCAGAACATGGGGGTCACGCGGGGCACGGTGCTGTCCACGGCCTGTTGAATCATCTCGGGCGTGGCCTGGCGCACGTCCACCACGTATTTCTTGAGCAGCAGGCCAAAGCCCAGGTCGGCCTTGTGCTGCTCGAAGGTGGCCTTGGCGGCTTCGTCCTGGCGGTTCTTGCGCAGAGCTTCCAGCGCCACCACGGCGTGGATGCCGCTTTCGATGCGCTCGCGGTTCTTGGCCTTGATGTCGTGGATGCCCGGAATCTGCTTGTCCACCGAGCGGGTGCCGATCAGGCCCATGACCCAGGGGATTTCCACCTCCCAGTCGTTCTTGCCCTGCGCCTCGTTGATGCCTGCGATCAGCTTGAGCCCGGCGGGTGCGGGCTCGGTCTCCCACATGGCTTCCAGGGCGGCCATCTTGGTCTGCTGGGCTTCGCCCACGGTGTAGCCCGATTCATCACCCAGCACGATGACCGAGCACACGCTGGCCAGCCCGAAGGCTGCGGCCACGCGGAAGCTGCGGCGAGCAAACTCCAGGTTGCGGCCTTTCAGCATGTACCAGGCCGACACCGACAGCACAAACATGGCCCCGGTCACGTAGCCCGCCGACACCGTGTGCACGAACTTGGCCTGTGCATCGGGGTTGAACAGCACGGCCCAGAAATCGGTCATTTCCATGCGCATGGTGGCGTGGCTGAACTCGGCTCCCACGGGGTTTTGCATCCAGCCGTTGGCCACCAGAATCCACAGCGCACTGAGGTTGGTGCCCACGGCCATCAGCACCGTCACCAGCAGGTGGCGGGTCTTGGGCAGGCGGTCCCAGCCAAAAAAGAACAGCCCGATCATGGTGGACTCGAGGAAGAAGGCCATCAGCCCCTCGATGGCCAGCGGAGCCCCGAAGATGTCGCCCACGTAGTGCGAGTAGTAGGCCCAGTTGGTGCCGAATTGGAATTCCAGCGTGATGCCGGTGGTCACCCCCAGCGCGAAGTTGATGCCGAACAGCTTGCCCCAGAAGCGGGTCATGTCCTTCCAGATGACGTTGCCCGTCATCACATACACGCTTTCCATGATGACCAGCAGCCACACCATGCCCAGCGTGAGGGGCACAAACAGAAAGTGGTACATCGCCGTGGCCGCAAATTGCAGCCGCGACAGATCAACGAGTTGTTCACTGACCATGGGGGTTCCTCTCGGCAGAAGGGGCATCAGTCGAGAGCCAGGGCAAGGCCGGTTGATCGGCCTGGACTTGGACGCGCTGATCCCGGACAAAGGCCCACCACAGCGCCGTCAACACCAGCAGCTTGACGACCAGCACCACCCCGATGTGACGCAGCAGCGAGGGGCTGCGGTGCCAGGGGCGGTGGACTGAAGAGGCTGCAGGGCGGACAGACATGGCAGTGAGGGTGGGGTGCCGTTTTTCTGTCTCATGTTCTGTGCCACGCTGTGGCAGCGCGGAAGAAAGTTCCGCTTTTTCAACGCCTTGCGCGTGGGTGGGTGGCCCCGGGGTCAAGGGCTGTAGGGTGGGGCGACTGTCACATGTGG
>DASUON010000215.1:0-2133 GCA_036276615.1 Burkholderiaceae bacterium | reverse complement strand
GTCGTTCGATGCCGTCGAACACGCCGGCCAAAGCACGCTGCACGGCAGCGTGGACATGGCGGTAGGCCGGGACACCAACGCCAACATGGGCCCCAGCGATGCCAGCCTGAGCGGCGTGCTGGGCGATGGGGTCACCCCCTGGGTACTGGCCCCCGGCGCCTCGGCCCAACGCGCCTCGTTCTGGCAGGTGGGTGCCGCGATGAGCGGACGCCATGTGTGGTCCCCGCAAGCCTCGTTGTTCGGGCAGGTGTCTCAGGTGCGGCGCAATTACCAGTCCCCTGTGGACAGCCTGGACCGCAACACCACCGACGCCCAGCTGGGCGTGGCCTGGCTGGAGGGCCGCCACGACCTGTCGGCCAGCTGGCGGTACAGCGGCGAACGCGAACGGGCGCAAACCACCCGCCGCGCCCAGGGGCTGGAGTTCAACTGGGTGTACCGGCTGGATGGTCACCGCCAATGGGCCAGCTTCGCCCAGCTGATGCGCCTGACCTACCCGGCGCAGCCGGAGCGAGATGCCGACCGCACGGTGGTGGGCACCACCTACATGCACCGCAGCCCGCTGGGGCACTTGACCTATGCCGGGGCTTACCTGGGCCGTGAACGGGCCCGGAACCACAACGGCGCACCCTACGGCCACGACCTGCAAGGCCTTCGTGCGGGTTACCAGCACTCGATCCGGCACGACCTGTCGGCCTACGTGTCGGTCTTGCACGAAAACCGCTCGCACGGCACGGCAGACCCGCTGTTTGCCCTGGCCCGCCACGACCGCCAGACCGAGATCGCCATGGGCCTGCACTGGGTGCCCGCCGACCATTGGCGGTTGAGCACCGCGTGGTCCAGCACCCGAAATGCGTCCAACATGCCCTTCCTGGCCTACCGCCGCCAGCAGCTGAGCCTGAGCCTGCGGCGCGAATTTTGAAGACCCGCCACCCACACTGAGGGAGCCTCACCATGTCGTTTCACTTCCGGTTGGCACGGGTTGCTGTGCTCGTCTCCCTGTCGGCAGGCGTTCACCCGTGGGTGCATGCCACGGCGGGCCGCATCCAGTACGCGGCGGGGGACGTGGAGCGAAGCCACGGCACCGTCCGCGAGTCCGTCGTCAAAGGCGTGACCGTGGACGTGGGCGATGCCATCATCACCGGGCTGACCGGACGGGCTCAAATCCTGTTTTCAGACGGCGGCCTGATTTCGCTCTACCCCGAAAGCCGTTTCAACATCCAAGACTATGGCAACGCCAGCGCGGGTGAGAGCGACCGCTTTCAGGTTCAGCTGTACCGCGGCTTGATGCGCGTCATCACCGGTTTGATTGGCAAACGGGCCCCCACCCGTTACAAGGTGGCCACCCCGGTGGCGACCATTGGCATCAGAGGGTCGGCCTTCCTGGTTCAGGCCAGCGACACCGAGGTGCGGGTGTCGTGTGAGGAAGACGCCATCGAGGTGTGCACCTCGGTGGGCTGCGTGGAGCTGAAACGGGGGGAATCCGCCCGCGTCACCTCGGAAACCGAGCTGCCGCTGCGCACCCACGTGCGGGCCAACATGCCGTCGCTGCCGGTGATGTACCCCGCGCTGGTCAACCCACAGGAAACCCGGGCTGCGCCCGCGCCCGCCACCGAGCCTCCGGCTCCGGCTGCCCCCACGCCGTCGCCGACGCCAGCGCCTGCTCCAGCACCCACGCCAGCACCCGCCCCCACAGACACACCGGCACCCACGCCTGCGCCTGGAGCCACACCGGTCAGTCCCAGCCCCACGGGCGCGGCACCGCCATCCACACAGAACCCCAACCCCACCACAGGCGGCAACACCAACCCGACCACAGGTGGCAACACCAATCCCACCACTGGTGGCACCACCAGCCCCACGGCACCGGCACCGGCACCGGCACCGATATTCACCATACGGCCACCGGTGAGCATCATCATTCGGCCCATCACGCCACCGCCCCCACCCCCGCCGCCCGCCATTCGGTGAGCCGCGGGGGGCGGCGCAGGCACAGGGTCAGCCCACCCAGCGGCGGGCGTTGTGCCAAATCTGCATCCAGGGGCTGTGGGCACCCAGGCCACCGGTGGCGGCCAGGTCGGTCCAGCTCATTTGCGCGTTGCGGAACACGCGCTCGGGGTGCGGCATCATGGCCGT
>DASUON010000214.1:0-4204 GCA_036276615.1 Burkholderiaceae bacterium | reverse complement strand
GGCCAGCAGGCTGGCGTCGCCCCGGAAGCGGTTGAGCACAAAGCCTTTGAACAGCGCCCGGTCGGCCTCGGGCAGCAGCGCCCAGGTGCCGTACAGGTGGGCAAAGGCACCACCGCGGTCGATGTCGGTCACCAGCAGGCAGGCCGCGCCGCAGTGGCGCGCCACGCGCATGTTGACCACGTCGCTGTCGTACAGGTTGATTTCGGCGGGTGAACCCGCGCCTTCGATCACCACCACGTCGTTCTCGGCGCGCAGGGCGTCCAGCGCGGCGGCAATGTGGGGCCACACCCGTTCGCTGCGGCCCCGCCAGGGGGCTTCGGTCAGCTCACGGTCCACCTCGCCCATCAGCACCACCTGGCTGCGGGTGTCGGCCTCGGGCTTGAGCAGCAGCGGGTTCATGCGCACCTCGGGCTCGGCCCGGGCGGCCAGGGCCTGAAAGTACTGCGCACTGCCGATTTCGCCCATGCGGCCACCGGGGGCGGGCACCACGCGGGCGTTGTTGCTCATGTTCTGGGCCTTGAAAGGTGCCACCTTGAAGCCCTGGTTGGCATACCACCGGCACAGCGCGGTGGTGAGCCAGCTTTTGCCTGCCCCGCTGGTGGTGCCCAGCACCATGACGCAGCGGGCCAAGGTGGGTGAGGAAGAAGACGCAGAGGCGGTGTTCACGGGCATGACAGGGTTTCCCAAATGCACGGCGTGGTGGGCGGGCGCACGCCCACGCGCACCCAACCGGGGTGGCCGAAGGAGGTGGCGTCACGCAGCTTGACGCCGTGGGCCGTGCGCCAGTGGGCCAGCAGGTTGGCCAGGGGGTGGCGCTGCAACCAGGCTTCGGGCGGGCGGGCCAGCAGGAAGTTGGCGTCGCTGGGCACCGTGATCCAGCCGCGGGTTTGCAGGGCAGCCAGTTGCAGGTGTTTCCACTCAGCGAGCTGGCTCAGGCTGGTGTGGACCCAGGCCTGCACCTCGGGGCGGCACCAGGCGTCCAACAGGGCCACGGCGTGTGCACCCAGGGGCCAGGACGGGGCCAGCGCCGCCAGCGCCGCCAACCAGGTTTGGCGCTGTGGCGTGGCCTGCGCCGGGGCCAGCAGGTAGGCGCCGCGCACCCCCGTGAGGCCCAGGGCCTTGTTGGGGGACCACAGCTGCCACACCCGCGCCAGGGCCTGCGGGTCCAACGACGCTTGGCCACTGAGCCGCAAGGGGGTGTAGGCGCAGTCCAGCACCAGGGTTTGTGTGGGCTTGAGCCCTTGCACCTGCTCGGCCAGCCTGGCGTGGGCCGCCCCGCTGGGCGTGGCGGGTTCGCAGGCCCACAACACGGTGGCCTGTTCGGGCTGCGGGGTGCGCACCAGGCCCCAGGCGGTGCAGGCCCGGGCCACGTCGACGTAGTGGGCGTCGGGCATCCAGGTGAGCAACTCGCTGCTTGGGTTCAGGTGGCATCGGCGGGCCGTGGCCGCCAGGCGGAACATGGCCTCGCTGGCGCTGGTGGCCAGCACCACGCGATCAACCGCCACGCCATGCAGGGCTGCCAGCCGCTGGCGCAGCGTGGTGTAGGCGGGGTCGGGGTAGGTGGAGGCGTCGGCCTGCTGCAGGGCGGCCAGCGCCTGCGGGCACGGGCCCGCGGCGTTGCTGTTGGTGGAAAAATCGTGCAGCGGCACGCCCAATGCGTCGGGGCCGCCGTGTTCGGGGGGAGGCGCCACAAGCCCAGCAGACACGTCAGTCAACAAACATCACTCCCAAAAACATAGCTGCCAGCGCATACACAAAAAGCGCTAGAGCCATTTTTTCTGCAACATCCACCGCCTGTTGCACCTGGCTGGCCACGGGTGCGGCGGCGGGTGCGTTCAGGGTGTACACGCCGGGTTTGCCCAGGCGCACGCCCAGGCGCAAGGCCATGGCGGCCATGGGCCAGCCGCTGTTGGGTGACGGGGTGCGCCGCGCCTCGGCCCACAGGCGGCGGGCATGGGCAAAGCCTCCGCCGGGGTTCAGCACCATAGGCCACAGCAACAGTGCGGTCAGCCGGGCGGGCACCCAGCCCAGCACGTCGTCGGCCCGGGCGGCCCACTGGCCGGCCCAGGTCCACACCCGGCCCCCGCGTTCGCCGGGGTAGCCCCACATGGCGTCGGCGGTGTTGGCCAGACGAAACACGGCGGCGGCGGGCAAGCCGCCCAGCACAAACCAGAACAGCGGGGCCACCACCGAGTCGTTGAGGTTTTCGGCCAGGCTTTCGATGGCGCTTTCGCGCACCTGCTCGGGCGTGAGGGCGCTCACGTCGCGGCTGACCAGCCAGGCCAGGCGGGCGCGTCCTTCGGGCAGGCTGCGCTGCAAGGCGGCTTCCACCGCCCGCACCTCGTCCAGCAGCATGCGGTGGGCCAACAGCGGTTTGAGCAGCACCCCCAGCACCAGGGCGTGCAGCAGGGCCGACACCCAGGCCCCATGGTGAGGGGGCAGGCCCAGGCCCTCAGCCACCCGCGCCGCCAGCGCCCCGCCCGCCCCACTCGCCTCTTGCAAGGCCCAGGCCACGGCCACGCACAGCACGGCCAGGCCCCACCAGGCGCACAGGCCCAGGCCCCAGGCCCGGGCGTCAAAACCCGCCGGGGCCACCGCGGGCCGCGGGGCGATGCTCTCGCCACACCACCCCAGCGCCCGGCCCATCCACACCACCGGGTGGAGGCGGGCCGGGGGTTCGCCCCACAGGCGATCCACGGCCAGCGCCACGCCCACCGCGGTGGGCAGAACGACGGAGTGAAGATCCACTGTTACTGGTCGCCAATGACAAGGTACTCGTCAGAGGTCATGGGCTCAAAGGTCTGGGGAACGCCGCCCTGCAGTTCAATCAAGACCCGTTTGGCAAACGGTGCCCCCACCCGGTTGATTCGCTGAACCTTGGCGACCACCGTCGAATGATCAAGCAAGGCCGTGCGCAAATCGTCCACCAGATACCGCGGGGCCCAACCGATCAAGTAACCGTCTTGGGTCTGAAGTTGGACGGCAAATGTTGTTGCAGGGTTGTTCACCTCAATGGCGACTTGCAACAACTCACCAGCCTCCAACGCCTCTGCACGGGCGCGTGCCGAAGACGCCACATGTCGCAGTCCATGCAGAAAGAAGCGGCAACGGATGGTGCCGTCGCTCAATTTCTGGACCTTGGGAAAGACTTCCAGACTGTCGGTCTGCCGCTCTCCTCCGGTGAGGCTCAGGATCTCAATCGGGTCGGCATGACTGGGATCCATGTCCAGCCAATGCAAGTACTCAGCAAAGTCTTTCCGACTGGGTTCCAAGATCCTGTTTTTGAACAGTGGGAACAGCTCCCCCGATTCGTATTTCCGGTGAAATTCTGGAAAGGCAATCAACGGCTCAAAGCCCGCCTTTTCTCGGGCGTTCAACGCGCCCTTTGTGTACTGGAAAACGTAATCGTGCCGATCCGAAGAAGCCTCTAAACGACCGATGGGAAACCATGCCCGTGTCGGTTCAGGCGCTTGCCAAGCAACAAACAGGGTGCTCATTTCAATGTCTCAATCAATGTCTTTTGGGCATGCAGAATCATGGCCACCGCAAACTGCTTTGCGGTCGTGGATGCGCGACTCGGCGGCAATGCATTCATGATCCGCCACACGGTGTCTGTCGGCAGTGCCACAACCCGTTCAATCGCGGGGCGAAAGTAAGAAGGATACGCTCGGACCGCAACCTCAACGAAGCGAAGTGGGTTTTCGCCATGAGGGTCGTTTGGGCTTCTGAAAATGCCCCCACGCCCCTTTCTGATGTACGCCCCCACACCATCAGACGCCAGCAATGCAAGGCAACGCTCTTCACGAAGCTCTCTCCCGAGAGACGATGCGTGATCAAAGCTGGGGGCGACGCCCAAGGAAGCGTCGCCCGGGTTCGCTTTGGAATGGACCAGCAATCCCCAGTTTTCGTGATGGCGATCGGTGTTGCCAATGAGGGCATCGAGCACCATGTACCCCGCCAACTCGGTCAACACCGCCTCCGCCTGATCCGAAGAGAACAAACGTCGCATCGCCGCGTCAATGTTTTCCAGCGTGTGGTCGGATTGACGGAATCGCTTGGTTCGTTCGT
The DNA here is from genome assembly GCA_036276615.1 of Burkholderiaceae bacterium. Classification (GTDB taxonomy): domain Bacteria; phylum Pseudomonadota; class Gammaproteobacteria; order Burkholderiales; family Burkholderiaceae_C; genus UBA2334. Next base: position 136 of record DASUON010000214.1, on the reverse strand, counting down.
AGCCGGTGACCCTCAGCGCCAGAATTTCATTTCCGTGCACCAGCGCCTGTCCCTCCGCCACATCAACAAAGTTGCGGGAGATGCAGCCTGGTCGACCATCGTATTCAGCCAACTCAACCTTCGCGGCGCGAATGCC
>DASUON010000213.1:0-17138 GCA_036276615.1 Burkholderiaceae bacterium | reverse complement strand
CGTGTGGACGGTGGAAGACCTGGCCACCCCCCACGGCCACCTGCACCCCGTGCAGCAGGCCCTGGTGGACAGCCACGCCAGCCAGTGCGGCTTTTGCACCCCCGGCTTTGCCATGAGCCTGTACGCCCTGTACCGCCAGCGCACCGACGCCGCCCTGGCCAGCGGCCAGCCGCCACAACCCATCACCCGCGACGACGCGCTGCACGCCCTCTCGGGCAACCTGTGCCGCTGCACGGGCTACCGACCCATCCTGGACGCGGCCCAGGCCATGCTGAACCTGCCGCTATCAAAACATGAGCTTCCTGCGCTTTCAGAAAAAGCGCCAGAGGCTGATTTTTCTTGCAACCCCGCGGATGCCAGTTACCACGCCCCCACCACCCTCAGCGCCCTGCTGCAAGCCCGCGCCGCCCACCCCCAAGCCCAACTGGTGGCCGGATGCACCGACGTGGGCCTGTGGGTCACCAAAGGCTTCCAGACCCCCAGCCGCGTGCTGGACCTGACCCGCGTGGCCGAGCTGAGCACCATCACCGAAGACGCTGATCACCTGGTCATTGGCGCGGCGGTGCGCCTGACCGATGCGTTCAACGCCCTGGTGGCCCGTTGGCCCGCGCTGGCGGGCTGGGCCGGGCGGTTTGCCGGCATGCCCGTGCGCAACGCGGGCACGCTGGGCGGCAACGTGGCCAACGGCTCGCCCATTGGCGACAGCATGCCCGTGCTGCTGGCCCTGGGCGCCCGCGTGCGGCTGGCGCACTGGCACGATGGCATGCACACCCGCGAGCTGCCGCTGGAGCAGCTCTACACCGGCTACCGCCAGAACGTGATGACCCCCACCGAGGTGCTGACCCACATCGTGCTGCCCCTGCCCAGGGTCACCAGCCTGCCCAGCGTCGTCCCCAGCTTGCCCGCGGTGCAACCCAGCCAGGCCCCGGCCCACACCCCCACCAGCGGGCAGTGGCTGCGGGCCTACAAGGTCAGCAAACGGTATGAGGACGACATTTCCGCCGTCTGCCTGGGGCTCCACCTCAGCCTTCACCAGGGCGTGGTGCAGGCCGCCCGCATCGGTGTGGGCGGCGTGGCCGCCACCCCGGTGCGCGCCGTGAAGACCGAGGCCGCGCTGACCGGCCAAGCCTGGACCGCCGACACCGCCGCCCGTGCGGGCGAGGTGCTGGCCGCCGAGTTCAACCCCATCAGTGACATGCGCGCCAGCGCCGCCTACCGCCGCGAGGTGCTGGCCGGGCTGCTGCAACGCGCCTGGGCCGAAAGCCAATCCACCGCGCCCCTCAACCTGGAGCACACCGACCTGGCGGCCCTCACCGCGCTCACCCCCCTGCCCACCCCGGGAGCCGCCGCATGAACGCCGCCCACACCGTGAACCCCACCGCTCCGCACACCGCCGTGGGCCGCAGCCACCCGCATGAAAGCGCGGTGGCCCAGGTCTGCGGCCAGGCCCGCTACATCGACGACCTGCCCGAGCTGCAAGGTACGCTGCACGCCGCCCCCGTGCTCTCGCCCGTGGCCCATGGCCGCCTGAACGGGCTGGACACCCGTGCCGCGCTGGCGCTGCCCGGCGTGGTGGCCGTGGTCACCGCGGAGCACATCCCCGGCGACCCCATCCTGGCCGCCTTTGCCCACGACGAGCCCGTGCTGGCCCGCGACACCGTGCAGCACGTGGGCCAGGTCATGGCGCTGGTGGTGGCCACCACCGTGGACACCGCCCGCCGCGCCGCCCGGCTGGTGCAGGCCGACATCACCCCCCTGCCCGCCGTGCTGCACGCCCGCGAGGCCCACGCGCAAGCCCAGTACGTGCTGCCCACGGTGCACGTGGCCCGGGGCGATGCCCACGCCGCCCTGGCCCGTGCGCCCCACACCCTCAGCGGCCAGTTCGAGGTGGGCGGGCAGGAGCACTTTTACCTGGAAGGCCAGATTGCCTACGCCATCCCGCAGGAGCAGCGCCAGTGGCTGGTGCACAGCAGCACCCAGCACCCCGGCGAGGTGCAGCACTGGGTGGCCCACGCGCTGGGGCTGGACCTGCACGGCGTGCGCGTGGAAACCCGCCGCCTGGGCGGGGGCTTTGGCGGCAAGGAAACCCAGAGCGGCCACCTGGCCGTGTGGGCCGCGCTGGCCGCGCACCACACCGGCCACCCGGTGAAGATGCGGCTGGACCGGGACGACGACTTCCTGATCACCGGCAAGCGCCACCCCTTCAGCATCGACTACACCGTGGGTTTTGACGACCTGGGCCGCCTGTGCGGGCTGAAGGTGGTGCAGTACGCACACTGCGGCTTTTCGGCCGACCTGTCCGGCCCCGTGGCCGACCGGGCCGTGTTCCACACCGACAACGCCTACTTCCTGGCCGATGTAGACATCACCAGCCACCGCTGCAAAACCAACACCCAAAGCCACACCGCCTACCGCGGGTTTGGCGGGCCGCAGGGCGTGATTGCCATCGAAACCATCCTGGGCGACATCGCCCGCCACCTGGGCCTGGCTGCGCTGGCCGTGCGGCAGGCCAACTTCTACGGCGAATCGCCCGCCGCGGGCGAAGCGGCCAGCGTGGCCGGGCGCAACATCACCCACTACCAGATGGCGGTGGAAGACAACATCATTTCGCCCCTTGTCGCTTCACTGGAAAGCACAAGCTGCTATCAAAAACGCAGAAAAGACATTGCAGACTGGAACGCGCAAAGCCCGGTCATCCAGCGCGGCTTGGCCCTCACACCGGTGAAGTTCGGCATCAGCTTCACCGCCACCCTGTTCAACCAGGCCGGGGCCTTGGTGCATGTGTACACCGACGGCAGCGTGCGCATCAACCACGGTGGCACCGAAATGGGCCAGGGCCTGCACACCAAGGTGGCGCAGGTGGTGGCCGACGAACTGGGCCTGCCCCTGCACCGGGTGCAGGTGAGCGCCAGCGACACCGCCCTGGTGCCCAACGCCAGTGCCACCGCCGCCAGCAGCGGCACGGACCTGAATGGCCGCGCCGCCCAGTACGCCGCCCGCAACGTGCGCACCGACCTGGCCGCCTTTGTGGCCGGGCTGGACGGCTGCGGCGCAGGCGAGGTGCGTTTTGCCTGCGAACCCTTTGCTCCGGGCGAAACACCGCAGGGTGTGGTCACCAGCCCCAAACGCCGCCACCGCTTCAACGACGTGGTGCAGGCGGCCTACGCCAACCGCATCCAGCTGTGGAGCGACGGCTTCTACCGCACGCCCAAGATCCACTACGACAAGACCACCCTCAGCGGCCGCCCGTTTTATTACTTTGCCTATGGTGCGGCCTGCACCGAGGTGGCCATCGACACCCTCACCGGCGAGAGCCGGGTGCTGGCCGTGGACATCCTGCACGACGTGGGCCACAGCATCAACCCGGCGCTGGACATCGGGCAGATCGAAGGCGGCTTTGTGCAGGGCATGGGCTGGCTCACCACCGAGGAACTGGTGTGGGAGCGCCCCGACGCCGCCCGCAACCCCGGTGCGCTGCTGACCCGTGCGCCCAGCACCTACAAAATTCCAGCGGCAGGCGACGTGCCCCCGCACTTCCACGTGGCGCTGTGGCCCGAGGCCAACCGCGAAGACAACGTGGCCGGCAGCAAGGCCGTGGGCGAGCCGCCCTTCATGCTGGGCATCAGCGTGTGGGAGGCGCTGCGCGACGCCGTGGCCCAGGCCCGGGTGAAGGCCGGGCGCAGCCCGGTGCTCACGCTGGATGCCCCGGCCACGCCCGAGCGGGTGCTGCGGGCGTTGCGGGCCTGAGGGCATGACCTCCCGTTGGATTCGCTCCACCCCCTTGCGCTTGCTCAGGTGCCTGTGCGGCGGCGCTTGTGGCCTGTCGCTGTTCCTGCGCGGCTTGAAGCACTGCCCGGTGGTGCCGTGGATGCCCAATACAGCGCCGCCGGGTTGTCACACAGCACCCGCTCGGCCACCTCCGGCCCCAGCCAGTCGGTCAGGCTGCGCAGCAACTGGGCGTAGTCCGCCATGGCCTCGTGGTTGGTGCAGGGCCAATCGCTGCCCCACAGCAAGCGGTCGGGGCCCAGAACGCTCAACCACAGGCGGGCAAGGTCGGCGGGGTTGAGCCCCCCCAACCGGTAGGCCCCGCTGAGCTTGATGTGCACGGGTGAGCGCCCTGCCCGCACCGCCAATGCGGACACGGTGGGGTCGGTCGCGTCCACCGCGTTGGGCTTGGCCATGTGATCCACCACCAGCGGCAGGTCTGGCGGCAACCGGGCCAGCACCCGTGGCAACGCACCCGCGTCGGTGTGCAGTTCCAGGTGCCAGCCGTGGGCCGTCATCCAAGCCCACAGGCCATCGGCCTGGGTCCAGGCGCTCACGTCGTGGTCCACCCCGGACAGGTTGATGCGGATGCCCCTCACGCCAGTGCGGTGCAGGGCCAGCAGCTCGTCGGCAGCCGCATCCGGTGCCACCACCGCCACCCCCCGCAGCAACAGGGGGTGGGTGCTCAGCGTCGCGGCCAGCAGGCTGTTGTCGGTGCCCAAAAAGCTGGGTTGCACCACCACGCCACGATGCACACCCTTGGCCCGGGCCACGGACTGCCATTGGCTCAAGAGAGCGCTGTATTGGGGCACGTAGCGCGAGCCAACCTGTCCCACCCCGGCACGAAACACATGAAAGTGGCTGTCTACCTTGGGTTTTGACACATGAAGTTTCATGGGTTAAATTCTAGTCATCTAGAGGACTAAATCAATGGACATTTCTCGCGCAGCGTCCAGCACCCTGTCAGACGCCGAAGGCCCCGGCCCTGGCTGGAGCCGCTACGGTTGGCTGGCCGCCACCTTGCGTGCACGCATCCAGCAGGGTGAATGGGTGCCGGGCGACGCCCTGCCCCCTGAGGCCGCACTGGCCCGCACCCACGGCGTGGCCCTGGGCACCATGCGTCAGGCACTGGCGCTGCTGGTGGCCGACGGGCTGCTGGAGCGCCGCCACGGCAAGGGCACTTTTGTGAAAGCCGGGCTGGGTGGTGCGTCCATGACGCGGTTCTTCCGCTTCCGCCAGGGCGATGGCCCCGCAGCCACACCCCAATCCACCATCCTGCAGCGCAGCGTTCGGCTGGCCGAAGCGGCTGAGTCGGAAGCCTTCGGCCTGCCCGCCGGGGCCAGCGTGTTGTGCCTGGAGCGCTTGCGCAGCATCGAAGGCCGCCCGTGCCTGCTGGAAAGCCTGGTGCTGCCCCTGCCAGCGTTCGAGGCCCTGGTGTCGTCCGACACCCACACCTGGGACGACCTGCTCTACCCCATGTACCAGCGGGTGTGCGGCGTGACCATCCACCAGGCCCAAGACCAACTCAGTTTCGACCTGCTCACGCCCGAGCAGGCCCAGCTGCTGGCGCTGGCACCGCGCCACCCGTGTGTGCGGGTGCAGCGCAGGGCGTTTGACCTCTCGGGGCGGTGCGTCGAACTGCGCACCACCCGGGGCGACGCCTTCGCGTTCGAATACACCGCACAGGTACGCTGACCCCCATTCAACCAGGAGACACCCATGCGCCCTCAGCCGCCATCCAACACCGCCAACCAACCCCGCCGCCGCACGCTGCTCGGCCTTTCCAGTGCACTGCTGCTGGGTTGGGGGGCCGCCAGCCCGCAGGCCATGGCCCAAGCCCCGGCCTGGCCCAGCAAACCCATCACGCTGGTGGTCACCTACCCGCCAGGGGGTGGGGCCGACACCATGGCGCGGCTGATCGCACCCAAGCTGTCTGAAGCGCTGGGGCAGAACGTGATCGTGGACAACAAGCCGGGGGCCAGCGGGCAGATCGGCGCGGGAGCCGTGGCCAAAGCCGCCCCGGATGGCCACACGCTGATGCTGGATGCCTCGTCCTTTGCGGTGAACCCGTCGCTGTTCCCCAAGCTGCCCTACGACAGCAGCAAGGCGTTTCAACCCATTGGGGTGCTGGCGCTGTTTCCCAATGTGGTGCTGGTCAACGCCCAGTTTCCGGCGCGCAACATCGCCGAGCTGATCGCCCAGGCCAAGGCCAAGAAGGGTGCGGTGGCGTTTGCGTCGTCGGGCAACGGATCGGCCCAGCACCTGGCCGGTGCATTGTTTGAATCTGCCGCCCAGGTGGACATGGTGCATGTGCCCTACAAAGGCGGCGGCCCGGCCCTCAACGACGTGATCGGCGGCCAGGTGCCGCTGTTCTTTGGCAACCTGGCGTCCACACTGCAACATGTGCAATCGGGCAAGCTGCGGGCCCTGGCCGTGACCTCCCCCAAACGGACGGCCATGCTGCCCGATGTGCCCACCTTGGCCGAAGCCGGTGTGCAAGGCGCCGACATCCACGAGTGGAACGCCTTGTTCGCCCCCGCTGGCACGCCTGAACCCATCATCGAAAAACTCTCCCAAGCCCTGAACAAGGCGCTGGATGCCCCGGAGGTCAAGTCCCGCATCACCCAATTGGGCGGGGAGATTCACAAGGGTTCACCCAAAGCCGCACAGGAGTTCATTCAGGGTCAAATGGCCCTGTGGGCCCGTGTCATCAAGGCCCGAGGCATCACCACCGAATGACCCAACCGCCACAGGAGACACCCGCCATGACCCACCATTTTTTCAATCGCCGCCAGTGGCTGACCCGTTCCGCGGCTCTGACCGGGGCCACCGCGTTCCCGGGCCTGTCGGCCCTGGCCGCCGACTGGCCCAGCAAACCCATCCGACTGGTGGTGCCCTTCGCCCCCGGCGGCAGCTCCGAAATCGTGGCCCGTGCCGTGGCGGGAGAAATGGCCAAGACCATCGGCCAGAACATCTTTGTGGACAACAAGCCCGGGGCCGCGGGCAACATCGCCATGATGGAAGTGGCCCGCGCCACCGACGAGCACACCCTCATCCTGGGCCACATCGGCACCTTGGCGGTCAACCCTTTCATCTTCCCCAACCTGCCCTACGACCCCATCAAGGACTTCACACCCATCTCCCTCACGTCGAAGGTGCCCAGCCTGTACGTGGTGCACCCCGACCTGCCGGTGAAGAACCTCAAGGAGTTTGTGGCCTACGCCAAGGCCCGGCCGGGGCAGCTCAACTACGGTTCGGCGGGCAACGGCAGTGCCGGGCACCTGGCGTTCGAGTACCTGAAGATGGTCACCGAAACCTTCATGGTGCACGTGCCCTACCGGGGCACCGGCCCCATGCTGACCGACCTGCTGTCGGGCCGCCTCCAGGCCGCATCGGTGGGGGCACCGGCGCTGTTGCAGTTCATCAAGGCGGGCAAGCTGCGTTGCATTGCCACCGGCACCACCGCCCGCCTGCCCCAACTGCCCGACGTGCCCACCGTGGCGGAACAAGGCTACAAGGGTTTTGAAATGACCCAGTGGTACGGCCTGATGGCCCCCAGCAAACTGGCCAAGGCCCATGTGGACAAGCTGGAGCAGGAAGCCATCAAGGCCACCCGCGGCAAGGCCGTGGGCGACCGCCTGGGCCAGGACACGGCCTTGGCCGTGGGCAACACCAGCGCCGAGTTCGCGGCCTTCATCCAGGCGGAACAGAACCGCTGGAAGCCCGTGATCGCCCGCGCCCAGATCCGCCCTGAAGGGGTTTGACCGCCCCTCCCCGGCAATCCTGCGGCCCGCCCCTCAAAATGGCGGGCCGTTTTGCTTTGTGAGCCCGCCCATGACCACGCCCATCCACATCGATTTCGTGTCCGACGTTTCCTGCCCTTGGTGTGCCATCGGGCTGTGGTCGCTGGAAACCGCCTTGGCACGCCTGGGCGACGAGGTGGCGGTGAGCCTCACGTTTCAGCCGTTCGAACTCAACCCGCACATGGAGCCGGGCGGGCAGGACATCACCGAGCACCTCACGCAGAAGTACGGCAGCTCGCCCGAGCAGCAGGCGCAAATCCGCGCCACCCTCCGCGAGCGGGGGGCCGCCGTGGGCTTTGCCTTCCACCCCGACGGGCGGGGCCGCATCTACAACACCTTCAACGCCCACCGGCTGCTGCATTGGGCCGCGGCGGTCGATGAAGCGCAGGGCAGCCACCACCAGCAGGCGCTGAAAAAAGCCCTGATGACCGCGTGCCACACCCACCAGCAAGCCATGGACCAGGACGAGGTGCTGCTGCAAGCCGCCGTGCAAGTCGGCTTGCCCGCCGATGCCGCCCGCGAGGTGCTGGGCAGCGACGCCCACGCCAGCGGTGTGCGCCATGCCCAGATGATTTACCAGAACGCCGGCATCCAGGCCGTGCCCGCGGTGGTGCTGGACCGCCAGTACCTGATTTCAGGCGGTCAGCCCGCCGAGGTGTACGAGCAGGCCATTCGCCGCCTGGCACAGGAAAAAGCCGGGACCACTGCCCCGCAGCCACAGCAGGGCGAATGATGGGGGCAACCGAAACGCCGCTGCCTCCGCTGACCGACACGCCCAAGGGCTTGTACCGACACTACAAAGGGGGCTGGTACGCGGTGGTGGGCGACGCCCGGTGCAGCGAAACCCTGCAAGGCATGACGCTGTACCTCGACCTGGGTGGCGCCGACCCTGGCCGCTGCTGGGTGCGCCCCAGCGCCATGTTTGTGGAACAGGTGAGCGTGGACGGCCTGGTGCAGCCCCGCTTCACCCCGGTGGACGAGCCCACCCTGGCCGTGACCGACGTGGTGGCCGCACGCGCCGTGGTGGCCTGGCTGCAATGGCAACTGCGCGAAGCCCGGCAGACCCACCGCCCGCCACCGCCCGAGCCCACCACCTGCTGTGGCCGCGGCTGCAATGGCTGCGTGTGGGAGGGCTACCACCAGGCCCTGCACCACTGGCGGGCCGATGCCCGCGCCCTGCTGGCCGGGGGTTGAGCCCCCAGCCAGGCCTCGTCAAACCCCGTCAGGCCCAGTCAGCGAAACAACGGCAACGTGCCCGCCGCAAAGTTGCGCACATGGGGAAACACGGTGGGCAAATCGCTGTCGGCCACACCGAACCACGTGGCCAGCGCGGCCCCCAGTTGATCGACGCTGGTGGTGGGCAGCAAGCGGCCCTGCCCCACGTCGTCCGGCCCGTTGACGGCAGTGACCGGCAGCTTGCCGAAAAAGCGCTTGCCCGCCACGCCCCCGCCCATCACAAAGTGGTGGCTGCCCCAGCCGTGGTCAGAGCCGTCGCCATTGCTGGTGAGCGTGCGCCCGAAGTCCGACGCGGTGAACGTGGTCACCTGGTTGGCCACCCCCAGCTCCACCGTGGCGGCGTGGAACGACGACAGCGCCTCGGAAATGCGGGTCAACAAGCCCGGGTGCTGGGCCACCAGGTTGTCGTGCAGGTCAAAGCCGCCCAGGGACACAAAAAACACCTGCCGCTTGGTGCCCATGGCCCCGCGGGCGGCAATGGTGCGGGCCACCATCTGCAACTGCATGGCCAGGGGGTTGCTGCTGTTGAATGGCGTGCTCAAGGTGGGCACCCCCGCCAGTCCGCTGGACAACTGCGCCTCGGCCTGAATGGCCCGGCTCATGATGCGGGCGTGTTCGTTCTCCATCCACCGCGTGCTGCTGCCCTGCGACAAGGCCAGCATGGCCTTGGACACCGCCGATGACCCAAACGCATTGGACGCCGTGGCATTGAGCTTGACCGCACCGCTGCTGCTCACTTGGTACTGCACCGCCTGCTGTCCGGACACAAACACCGCGTTGCCCGACACGTTCATGCAGGTGAAGGTGCTGGTGCTGTTCTGGCTGAGGAACAGGTCACCCAGCCGCCCACCCCAGCCCGATGTGGCCCCCTCGGCCAGGCTGGACTGCCAGACCGACTGCTGGTCGTTGTGCGAGAACAGCTTGGGCGGCAGGGGCACGCTTTGCGCCTTGTACTGCGCCAAGGTGGTGGGCACCACCAGCGTGCCCACGTTGAGCACCACGCCCAGGGCCCCGGCATCGAACAGGCTTTTCAGCCCCGTGAGCTGCGGCGCCAGCGCCATTTGCGCCCCCGAGGGCAAGGCCACGTCGGGCGTGAGCGGCAGCAGCTGGTTGAAGGGCGTGGCCAGCGCGGCGCGGATGTTGGCGTAGCTGGCGTAGTTGGTGCTGTCGTAGGGCACCACGGTGTTGGCGTGGTCGTTGGCCCCGTACAGGAACACACACACCAGCGCCTTGTAGTCGTTGACCGGGGCGGTGGCCGCCGCGGCATCGCCCACGGCGGCCAGCGACAAGGCCCAGGGCGCCGCGGCCCCGGCAGCGGACAGCACAGCCCCCCGGCGCAGGAACTCGCGCCGCTGCAAGTTGGCCACCCCTTGGGGCACCCGAACGATGCGACCGGGGCGTTGGGACGAAGAAGTCATGGTCTGGGGTCTCCGGTCACTTCAGGGCGATGTACTCAGGGGCACACAACACCAGCCACACGGCAGCCCGCACCCGGTTGAGCTTGTTGGCGTCGGTGGTCACGGCCATGGACGTGATGGCCGCCACCACCGTGGCCCGGGTGGCGGCACTCAGCTGCCCGGCAGCCAGCAGCAGGTTGAGCAGGTCGAACAGCGCCCCTGGGTCGGAGGCCAGCGGCAGCCAGGCGGTGTAGTTGGGCTTGACCTCGCCCACGCCGTTGGCCACCACCGACTGCATCCAGTTGGCGTAGCCCACCACGGTGGACTCGTTGGTGATCTGGAACTCCGGCGCGGTGTAACCCGCCGTGCCCAGGGCCGTGCCCGGTGGCACGTAACCCGGGCGGAAGTAGTTGAACACCGTGGGCGAACGCAACGGGCTTTGGCCCAGCCGCGTGGAGGCGCTGGAGGTGTTGCCCACGTTCCACAGCCCCGTGGCTGAGGTGACGCTGAAGGTGCGTGCCCACTGGATGAACCTCACCATGGGCTCACGCAGCTTGCCCCAGCCGGGGTCGGTGCCCATGGCACGGGCCTCGGGGTCGAGCAGCACGGCCCGAATGACTGCCGTCAGGTCGCCACGCACCCCTTGCCCGTTGTTGGCAAACGCGGCGGCCACGCGCCCCACGTAAGCGGGCGACGGGTTGCTGGTGACCAGCCGCTGGATCAGTTGCCGCCCGATGAATGGCCCCACGTTGGGGTGGTTGAACAGCGTGTCCAGCGCCGCCTTCAGCTCGGCCACGCCATTGGTGCCCGCGCTCAGCGTCACGCCCAGGAACTTCTTTTCCTCGGGCGAGTGGCGGCTGGCCGTGAACGCCATGGGCCGCCCGGTGTGGTCGGGCACGTCCTTGCTGTAGCGGTCGTAGTCCCAACCGGTGAACACGCGGGCCAGGCCGCGGATGTCGTCGGCGGTGTAGGTTTCCAGCGCCACGCCGTTTTGGGTGATGGGGGTGCCGTCGGGGTTGAGTTGCAGCAGCCCGATGGTGAACAGCTGCATGATCTCGCGGGCGTAGTTCTCGTCGGGCTCGCGACCCTTGCCGTCGGCCTTCTGGTTGCCGCGCATGTTGAGGTAGGCCCCCATGGCCACCGACAGGGTAACGGCCTCCAGCAGCTGGCGGAAGTTGCCAAACGCATGGGTTTCCAGAATGTCCACGTAGTGGGCCACCGCCATGCCCGGCCAGGGAATGGGCAAGCCCTCCATGGACACCACCAGCACCTCGGACAACGCCAGCGTGATGCGCTGGCGCAGCACATCGGGGCTGGACAGCAGCTTGCGCCACAGGGTGTTCTCCACCCCGTTGAAGCTGTTGACGTAGCTGGGGTCGCCAAAGCCGTTGGCCAGCATCCAGTCCCAATGGGTTTGGGTGCGCGGCGAGGCAAACTGGGCGTTCAACCAGCCGTCGTAGCCCAGCGACTGCAAGGTGGCCACATCGGCACTGGTGCCACCAAACGCCGCTTGCGACAGGAAACGCGAGGCTTCCACGGCATTGGCGGGCCCGCTGATGGGTGTGGGGCCTGTGGATGGCGGAGGGGTGACGGCATCGGTCCCACCGCCCCCACAGGCCGTCAGAACCGTTGAAGCAAGGGCAGCGGCGCCAAGCGCCGAGATGGGCTTTTCACAAGTGTCCGTGGACATGGGCACCTCCTGGCGCGATTACAACAAAGCACCCGCCCCTTCCATCGGGAGGCCACCGCCGCACGTCGCCCGGTGCGCCAATGGTTCACATCACCAGCAGAGCCCGAAAGTCGTTGACGTTGGTGTGTGTGGGCCCGGTCATGACCAAGTCGCCCAGCGGCTTGAAAAAGCCATGCGCATCGTTGCGGTCCATGTGGTCACTCAGGCACAGGCCCTTGGCCTGGGCGCGCGCCAGGGTGTCGGGGCCCACGCAGGCGCCGGCGTTGTCTTCCACCCCATCAATGCCGTCGGTGTCGGCTGCCAGTGCCCACACCCGCTCGGCCCCTTGCAGGCCTTGCGCCACCCCCATGCAGAACTCGCCCGCACGGCCACCCCGCCCGCGCACCACGCCCGGTGCCCGGGCGCGCACGGTGACGGTGGTTTCGCCCCCGCTGAGGATCACGCACGGCGGCCTGAACATGTTGCGCCCCTGCACCGCACTGAGTGCCAAGGCGGCATGCACCTTGCCCACCTCGCGGGATTCACCCTCGATCCGGTCGCTCAGGATGTAAGGCATGACCCCGGCGGCCTGCGCCGCATCGGCGGCCGCCCTGAGGCTTTGCTGCGGCGTGGCCACCAGGTGCACCGGGTGGGGTTCGTGCCCGTGGCGCAGGCGAACATCACCACACTTGGGGGTTTCCAGTTCAGCGTCTTGAAGCTTTTGGGCCACCACCACTGGTATTTCAACGTCATAGCGCTTCAAAATTTGAAGCGCCTGCTGGCAGGTGCTGGGGTCGGACACCGTGGGGCCACTGGCAATCACGCTCACGTCGTCGCCAGGCACGTCGCTGATGACCAGCGTCACCACCCGCGCCGGAAAACACGCCACGCCCAAACGCCCGCCCTTGATGGCCGACAGGTGCTTGCGCACCGTGTTCATCTCGGCAATGCTGGCCCCACTGTCGAGCAACTGGCGGTTGATGCGCTGCTTGTCGGCCAGGGTCAGCCCCTCGCACGGCAGGGTGAGCAAGGCTGACCCACCGCCCGACACCAGGCACAACACCAGGTCATGCTCGGTCAGGCCTTCGGTCAGGGTCAGCATGCGGCGGGCGGCCTCCACCCCCGCGGCGTCGGGCACCGGGTGGGCGGCTTCCAGAACCTCGATGCGCTGGGGCACGCCCCGGGGCCGGGGCGGGGTGTGGCCATACCGCGTGACCACCAGCCCGCTGAGGGGGGCATCCGGCCCGGCGTGCGACGGCCACAGGCTTTCCACCGCCTGGGCCATGGCCCCCGCGGCCTTGCCCGCCCCCAGCACCAGCGTGCGCCCGCGCGACGGGTGCGGTGGCGAGGGCAACCAGTCGGCCATGTTGTGCATGGGCAGTGCGCGGCGCACCGCCACGTCGAACAGGTATCGCAGGAAGGCCTGGGGCTGGTGGCTGGGGTCCGGCGGCAACAAAGCGGCAAGTGACTGCATCATGGCAAAACTGCACCCCCGGCGTGGCGGTGCCAAAAAGATTCGAATTCGGCCACTGGCAGCGGACGTGCCAGCCAGTAGCCCTGCGCAAAATCGCACCCGGCCTGCTTCAGCAGGGTGCACTGTTCCTCGGTTTCCACCCCTTCGGCCACCACGCGGATGCCCAGCTCGTGCGCCATGACGATCATGGCCTTGCACAAGGCCAGTTCGGTGGCACCAGGCCGCAGGTTGCAGACAAACGACCTGTCGATTTTGATGTAGTCGATGTCCAGCTTCTGCAAATAGGTGAGGGACGAGTATCCGGTACCGAAATCGTCCAACGACACCGCCATGCCCTGCGCCCGCATGCGGCTGAGGATGTCGGTGACCGCCGCGCTGGTGTCCAGCAACAGCCCTTCGGTGATTTCCACCGCCAGGCTGCTGCCGTCCAACCCCAACTGCTCCACCAGGGCCGCCCAGTCGCCCTGCCCCGTGGCCAGGTGCCGGTGAAACTGCACGGGTGACTTGTTCACACCCACCTGAAACTGCGGGTGCAGCGTGCGCCGCCACCGGGCCACCTGCTGCGCCACCTGCCGAAACACCCAGTCGCCAATGGGCACGATCTGCCCGTTGGACTCGGCAATGGGAATGAACTGCGCCGGGCTGACGTCACCCCGCGTGGGGTGGTGCCAGCGCAACAGGGCCTCGGCCTTGTGCACCCGGCCTGTGGCCAGTTCCACGATGGGCTGGAACACCACCTCCAGCTGCCCCTCGGCCAACGCGTTGCGCAGGTCCAGGTCCAGCCGGGCCCGGGTCTGCGCCGCCTCCTGCAGCACGGGTGTGAAAAACCGGTAGCGGTTGCGCCCCGCCGTCTTGGCGGCGTACAGCGCCTGGTCGGCGTGTTTGAGCAGGTCATCGGCCTGCGCCCCGTCGGTGGGGTACAGCGCCACCCCCACGCTGGCCGACACAAACACCTGGTCAGGCCCCAGGTCGAACACCTGGGCCAAGTCGTCCAGCAGGCTTTGCAGGCGCTGGTGCAACAGGGTGGAAGGCGGCAGGCCCGGGGCCAGATCGGTCACCAGCACGGTGAACTCATCGCCCCCCATGCGGGCCACGGTGTTGGCGGGTCCCATGCAGCGGGCAATGCGCTGGGCCGCCTGCACCAGCAACTGGTCACCCCGGTCGTGGCCCAGCGTGTCGTTGACTTCCTTGAAATGGTCCAGGTCAATGAACATGATGGCCAGCGGCTGCCCCAGCCGGGTGCAGCGCTGCAAATGCTCGTCCAGCCGGTCGCGCAGCATGCGGCGGTTGGGCAGGCCCGTGAGGGTGTCGAAATGCGCCTGCTGCCAGATGAGCGCTTCGGCCTGCTTGCGGGCCGAAATGTCGGTGTGCGTGCCCACCATGCGCAAAGGCTTGCCCTGCGCGTCGCGCTCCACCACCATGCCCCGGGTCAACACCCATTTCCAGCGGCCATCCTTGCACTGCACGCGGTGCTCGTTGATGTAGCTGGGAGCCCACCCGCTGAAATGCGCCTCGCGGTCGGCGGCCATCTGCGCCAGGTCGTCGGGGTGGGTGCGGCTGTCCAGCTCAGCAGCCGCATTGGCCAGCTCACCCGGCAGGTAGCCGAACATGTGCAGCAGGCGGTCGGAGCAGTACTCCACCCCCGTCGGAATGTGCCAGTCCCACACCCCGTCACCCGCGGCCTCCAGGGCCATGCGCCAGCGGGCCTCGCTTTCGGCCAGCAACTGCTGGGCACGCACGCTGTCGGAAATGTCCTCCAGCGTGCCCTCGTAGTACAGCACCTGCCCGTGTTCGTCATACACGGCATAGGCTGCCTCGCGCACCCACAGCCGTTCGGTGGAGCCTTGGCGGTGCATCTCGGACACAAAGTCCACCACCTGCCCATGCTCGGCGATCAGGCGCTTGAACTCGGCCCGCCGCCCCGGGCTCACGTACCAGCCCACGCTGAGGTCGGTCACCACGGCCAGCAGTTCGGCCTCAGTAGCGCACCCCGCCAGGCGCACCATGGCCGCGTTGGCGCGCAGCAGCTGCCCCTCGGGCGTGGAACGGTACGCACCGATGGGCAGGTTCTCAAACAGCAGTGACGGCGCGAGACCAGACAGTGGCGGTGGCATGGAAGCGGGCATGGTAGGCACAGGCGCGGGCTTTGCGAATGGACGCAAACCCTGTGCCGCACAATGGCCGTCGTCCTTGCAATCCCTTGTTTGCCATGCATTCCCTGCTGATTGAACACGCCCGCTGTGTGGCCACCCTGGACCACCCCATCCCCACCCAGTGCCGCGAACTGCGCGACGCCAGCGTGCTGGTGCAAGGCCACCGCATCGCCTGGGTGGGCCCCGCGGCTGAGCTGCCCCCTGCCCTGCGGGAAGCCCATCAGGCCGCGGGCGGCGAAACCATCGACGCCCGCGGCCACCTCGTCACCCCCGGGCTGGTCAACACCCACCACCACATGTACCAAAGCCTGACCCGCGCCATTCCTGCGGTGCAGGACGCCGAACTGTTCGGCTGGCTGCGCGGGCTGTACCCCATTTGGGGCGGCCTCACCCCCGACATGGTGCACGTCAGCACCCAAGTGGCCATGGCCGAGCTGCTGCTGAGCGGCTGCACCACCAGCAGCGACCACCTCTACATCTACCCCAACGGCGTGCGGCTGGACGACAGCATCCACGCCGCGCAGCACATCGGCATGCGTTTTGTGGCCACCCGCGGCAGCATGAGCGTGGGCCAAAGCCAGGGCGGCCTGCCACCCGACCGGGTGGTGGAGCGCGAAGATGCCATCCTGAAAGACACCCAGCGCCTCATCGAGCAACACCACCGCACCGAGCACGGCAGCATGGTCAACGTGGCCGTGGCCCCGTGCAGCCCCTTCAGCGTCAGCCGCGACCTTATGCGGCTGAGCGCCGAACTGGCCCGTGCACACGGCACCCGCCTGCACACCCACCTGGCCGAAAACGACCACGACCTGGCCTACAGCCGCGAAAAGTTCAACTGCACCCCCACCCAGTACGCGCAAGACCTGGGCTGGCTGGGCCCCGACGTGTGGCACGCCCACTGCGTGAAGCTGGACGACGAAGGCATCAGCCTGTTTGCCGCCAGCAAAACCGGCGTGGCCCACTGCCCCTGCAGCAACATGCGACTGGCCAGCGGCATTGCCCCGGTGCGCAAAATGCTCAACGCCGGGGTGCCCGTGGGCCTGGGCGTGGACGGCAGTGCCAGCAACGACGCGGCCCACATGCTCAACGAAGCCCGCCAGGCCCTGCTGCTGGCCCGCGTGGGCCGCGCCCTGCAGCCGCCCGAAACCCGCACCGACCCCGCCACCGGCCAACGCCAAACCTTCTTCGGCTGCGACCTGGGTCCCGCCGAAATGACCGCCCGCGACGTGCTGCACCTGGCCACCCGCGGCGGTGCCGAGGTGCTGGGCCGTGCCCACGACGTGGGCCACATCGCCCCCGGCATGTGCGCCGACCTGGTGCTGTGGAAGCTGGACACCCTGGGCTTTGCCGGTGGCGCGGTGCACGACCCCGTGGCCAGCCTGCTGCTGTGCGCCAGCCCGCAAGCCGACTACACCGTGGTGAACGGCAAGGTGGTGGTGCGGGAAGGACAGCTGACCACCGTGGACCTGGGACCGCTGGTGGAGCGGCACAACCGGATGGCGGTGGAGTTGGTGGAGGCGGCGGGGTGATATGAAATTGATAGCTGCTTGCGCTTATTGAAAAAGCGCTAGAGGCATATTTTTCTTAAAAATTCCGCCCTTCATTTGCCCCCCTTCACCTGCTTGTACACGGCGCGCATCA
>DASUON010000212.1:0-5666 GCA_036276615.1 Burkholderiaceae bacterium | reverse complement strand
CATGTTGTAGGCTCCTGATATGGGTTGTAGAACTCAACCCGAAACCGTCGCATCCCGGCCAACTGAACAGCCTTCGGGGAACGAGGTGGGGGTGGGGAGCCTGTCAGGCTTTCACGGTCTGGATGGCCAAGCGTTTTGCTTTAAGAGTGATTCGCGAAACTTACCCTTGGTAGTATAGGTTCAGCACCTGGGCCTTTCGGACAACACCGTGCGCAGTCACCTCACGGCGGTGTATCGCAAGCTGGGGGGCGCAACAAGACCGAGTTGGCCTTGCGGTGGCAGCAGGAGGAGCAGTGGGGCGGACCCCCGCTGTTAAACTGCACCCCATGCCCCCCCCCCAAATCTCCCTCACCCTGCGCCAGCGGCTCACCGCTTGGTTGGCGCTGTGGTCGTTGGTGCTGGGGGCCTTGCTGCCGGTGTTGTCCCACGCCGCGGTGCGTGCGCCCCAGCCCGGCCAGGGCTGGGTGGAGGTGTGCACCGTCAGCGGCATGGCCTGGGTGCGACAGGCGGCTGACACGGCCGCGTCGGACGACGGGTCCCAACCGCCCGCCCAAGGCAGCCTGGGCATGGCCATGCCGGGCTGTGTGTGGTGCGCCACCCACGCGCCCGCGCTGGGCCTGCCGCCGGTGGTGGCCTTGGAGCCGCTTCCCCTCATCGGCACCCGCTGGGTGCCCGACGCTTTCCTCCAGGCCCCCCGTCTGCTGGCGGTGTGGTCCACCGCCCATTCCCGGGCGCCTCCCTCCTCGATCTGACCCACCCTGGTGGGCTGGCCATGGCCAGCGGCGGTGCCGCTGTGCGGGGCTGGCCCGGTGTTCGGTTTCGAGGAGCGTTTCATGTCGGTTCATGTTTCGGTGGTGCGGGGCTTCGTCCCTTGGGCGGGGCGGCGTGCGTTCGTCGGGGGGGCCTTGCTGGCGGGGGCGGTGGCCACGCTGGGGGCGTTGACGGCGGGTTGCGAGCCACAAAAAACCGCTGAAAGCGGTGCCGCCGCGGTCGCCTTTCGTGGCATCGACCTCACCGGCGCCCCCTACGGCAAGGGCTTTGCCTTGACCGACATGCACGGCCAACCGCGCACGCTGGCCGACTTCAAGGGCCAGGTGGTGTTGCTGTACTTTGGTTTTGTGCAGTGCCCCGACGTGTGCCCCACCGCACTCACCCGTGCCAACGAGGTGTTGACCCAACTGGGCCCCGAGCGTGCTGCCCGTGTGCAGGTGCTGTTCGTCACCGTGGACCCCGAGCGCGACACGCCCGAACTGCTGCGCCACTACATGACTGCCTTCAACCCGCGTTTTCTGGCCCTGCGCGGCAATGCCGAACAGACCCAGGCCACCGCGGCTGGGTTCAAGGCTTTCTACCAAAAGGTGCCCACGGGCAGCAGCTACACCATGGACCATTCGGCCCTGAGTTACCTGTTCGACCCCCAGGGCCGTTTGCGCGTGGCCTTGCGCCACGAACAAACCGCCGCCGACTACACCGCCGACATTGCTGCCCTGCTGGCCGGGGCCTGATTTTTTTGTGTCCGTTTTTCACCAAGGAGTTTTCATGAAACACACCAACCTGTTCGCCGCCGCCGTGCTGGCCCTGTCCGCGTCCAGCCTGTGGGCGCAGTCCGTCAAGGTCGAAGAACCCTGGGTGCGCGGCACCGTGGCCACCCAGAAGGCCACCGGCGCCTTCATGCGCCTCACACCCGAGAAGAACGCCCGCTTGGTGTCCGCCAGCTCACCGGTCGCCGGTGTGGTGGAGATCCACGAAATGGCCATGGTGGACAACGTGATGAAGATGCGCCAGATCCCCGGCCTCGACTTGGCCGCAGGCCGCACCATGGACCTCAAGCCCGGCGGCTACCACGTGATGCTGATGGACCTGAAGCAGCCCCTCAAGGGCGGCGACGTGGTGCCCCTCACCCTGGTGTTTGAAGACGAGGCCAAAAAGCCCTTCACCCAAGACATCAAGGCCCCCGTCACCGCCCTGGGCAGCAGCAGTGCCGCGCCCATGCAGCACGGCAACCACGGTGCCATGAAGCACTGATCTGCCCTGTGACCTTCGCACCCCTCCGTTCACCCCTGGCCCGCAGGCCAGCGCCCTGGCCGTGGCAGCCCAGGCGCTGGCTGCTGGTGCTGGTGTGGGCGCTGTGGGTGCTGGCCACCTTGGCCCCCGGCCTGTCCCGCCTGGGGGCGCATGCGCGCGCCACCCCGTCCGACTGGGTGGAGGTGTGCACCCGCCACGGCACGGCCTGGGTCCGGGCCGATGCCGTTGCCGTTGCCGTTGTCGTTGCCGTTTCCAACCCCGTGGCCGACCCGGCTGCTGGCCTGTTGGCCCCCCTGGACGCCTGCGGGCATTGCTCGCTGGCGCTCGACCGTTTCACCCCACCGCTGCCCGCGGTGCTGGCCTGGACCGGCCTGCCCCAGGCCCCGCTGCGCGTGGTGTCCCACCTTCCCCCGCGGCGCTGGGTGCCGCCTTCGCTGGAGTTTTCGGCCCGCGGGCCGCCGGTCGCGTCTTGAAACCCCTTCGGCGGCGGGGGCCTCGGTGTGTGGCCTCCCGCCTGTTCAACGGATTTTTCAAGGACGTGCCCATGTCATTCCTTTCCTTTGCGATGCCCGCCGCGGCATCGGCTTCGTCCCCGGCAGACGACGTGTTCCTGGCCGGTGGTGCCACGCTGTTCCAGCGCGGCGGCCAGGACGGTCTGTGGCGGGTGAGCGGTGGTGTCATCCGCCTGGACCAACGCGGCAAAGACACCTCGGTGCTGGTGTCGGTGGCCTTGCCCGGCGACCTCATCGGGTATGAAACCCTGCTGGGGCAAGCACATTCGTTCGACGCCACGGTGCTGGTGCCCGCCCGGCTGCGCCGTCTGACGCCCCGCACCGACGCCGAACGCCAAGCGTTGATGGTGGAGGCCCTGCTGCTCCAACCCCAGCGCAGCCACGACATGGCCCGCATGCGCACCGGCCCGGTGCTGGCGCGGGTGGGCGAAATGCTGCGCCTGCTGGGCTTCATGCCCGCCCCCGGTTTTTTGAACCACGCGGGGCTGGACCCCGACGCCCTGCGCTCCAGCCTGCCGCCGCTGCGCGAATTGGCCGAGGTGGTCGATGCCAAGCCCGAAACCGTCTGCCGCGCCCTGGCCCAACTGCTGCCCCCACGCACCCGCAAGGGTGGCCCCAAACCCGGCCCCAAGGCCTTCTCGCGGCAGGCCGTGACCCTTTCTCAGGGGCAAGCCTCCCTGCAGGGCGCCTGGGGATGACCCGCCAGGCGCCTCAGAACCCGCCCCCGTGGCACACCGATTCACAAGGACACATCACATGGACGCATTGAAACGCCGTGGCCTGAAGGCCGCCTGCCTCACCCTGACCCTTGCCGCCATGGGCGCGGGGCTGCCCGGGGTGGCCCTGGCGCACGACTTCAAGGCGGGCGATTTGCGCATCGACCACCCCTACGCCACCCCCACCGTGCCCGGCCAGGCGGCGGGGGCCGTGTACCTGCGCACCCTGCGCAACACGGGGGACGAGGCGGACGAACTGCTGGGTGCCTCCACCCCCGCAGCGGCTTCGGTGGAGTTGCACCGCATGCAGATGGACGGCAACGTCATGCGCATGCGGGCGGTGGACACCATTGCCCTGCCACCGCACAGCGAACTCAAGATTCGCCACCAACAGACCGAGGGCTACCACCTGATGCTGCAGGGCCTGAAGCAGCCGCTGACCGACGGCGACCGCTTTGCGGTGACGCTGCGCTTTTGGCGGGCGGGCGAGCACACGGTGAACGTGTGGGTGCAGAAAGCCCGTTCGGTGGGTGAGCACAACCATTGATCAATTTGATAGCAAAAAGTCCAATCAAATCAAGCGGTGAAGGCTGATTTTTCTTCAGGTCTGTGGCGGGCCACGCCGTGGCGGCCAGGCGTTGCCCTGCGCCGGGTGTGGCTGCGCGCATGCCTGGTGGCCATGCTGTTTTCTGCCCTGCAGGGTTTGCTGGGGGCTTGGGTGGTGTCTGCCCTGGCCGCGCCTTCGCAGCGGGTGGTGGAGGTGTGCACGCCGCAGGGCTTGCAGTGGCGGGTGCTGGATGCCACCGAGGCGGGCCAGCCCCAGGCCCCGTCTGACTGGCCCCAGGGCCTGGCCAAGCCTTGCGCCTGGAGCGCCGCCCACAGTGCGCTGGGCGCCTGGGGGGGGTGGGAGCGCGGCGGCTGGTGCGGGGCGAATCACCCCGTGCCGTGCCCGCTGGGGCTGGAGCGGGTGCTGCACCTGCCCGACACCGCGCAGCGGGTGTTGTTGATGTCGGCCATGCGGGCCCCGCCGGTGCGGGGCTGAGCCATGGTTCTTGTTGAGCCGGTCGGCCCACGGTGAGCGGGGGCTGTGGCGGCGTGTTTTCTTTTTCTTTCCGACATCCATTTCATCCATGAAAAAAATTGCCTTCTTCTCCCTGTCTTCCGTGGCCCTGGCCGCAACCCTGGTGGCTTGCGGCGGTGGCGGTGGGGACGCCTCGCCCCAGAACGTCGAAATCCAGTTTGCCGCCGTGGCGGGCGACACCGCCATCGGCTGCGGCTCCACCGTGAGCGGGCTGGGCAGCACCGGGGCCACCGGCAACGTCAAGGACTTCCGCTTCTACATCTCCCAGGTCAAGCTGGTGCGCAACGACGGCGTGGAAGTGCCGCTCACCCTCAGCGCCAACGACAGCTGGAACCACACCGCCGGGGCCGATGGCGTGACGCTGATCGACCTGGAAAACGCCACCGGCGACTGCCCCACCTCCACCGGCACCACGGGCACCAATGCCTTCATCAAAGGCACCGTGCCCGCAGGCACCTACACCGGCGTGAAGATGACCTTGGGCGTGCCGTTCGCCCTCAACCACACCGACTGGGCCAACCCCACCACCACCCAGGCCCCGCTGGACATCCAGGCCCTGGCCTGGAGCTGGCAGGCCGGGCGCAAGTTCGCCAAGATCGAAGTGGCGGACCCGCTGGCCGCTGCACCCGCAGGCACGCCGGGCAAGTGGACCCAACCGGCCACCGGCACCTACACCACCTTCAACTTCCACCTGGGCTCCACCGGCTGCATTGGCAACCCGGCCACGGGCACGCAGGTCAGCAGCTGCTCGGCCCCCAACCGCATGGACTTCAAGCTGGCCAGTTTCAACCCGGCCACCCAAAAGGTGGCGGTGGACGTGAAGGCCCTGCTGGCCGGCACCGACATCACCCAGAACAAGGCCGCCGCCGCAGGCTGCATGTCGGGTGGCACCGACCCCGAGTGCGACAACGTGTTCAAGGCCCTGGCCGTGGACTGGAAGGCCGACGGCACCGGCACGGGCCTGCCCATCAACGGTGGCGCGGCACAAACCCTGTTCAGGGCAGTCGCCAAATGACGGCCCGGCAGCGTCCTGAGGCGCTGCCTGCCCCGGCCCCACAGGCCACCCTGCGCGGGGTGTCCGGTGCGGGCTTGGGGACGGCAGCATGGGTGGTTGCGGTCGCGGTGGCTGTGACGGGGGTGGTCTGGGTCAGCGGCTGCGGCGGCGGTGGCACCACGGTGGTGGACACCGCGGGCGGGTCCACCCCGTCCCCTGGCAGTGGAGGCGGCAGCACGGCATGGACCTGGAACCTGCCCAGCGGTTTCCCGGTGCCCAAGGTGCCCGAGGGCAACCCCATGAACGCCGCCAAGGTGGACCTGGGGCGTTTCCTGTTC
>DASUON010000211.1:0-2630 GCA_036276615.1 Burkholderiaceae bacterium | reverse complement strand
GTCGGTGGCCCTGCCACTATGATCCCCGCATGAAATCCCGTGCCAAGCCTTCGCGCCCGTCGCCGTCTGAGGCCGTGCCTTCCGTGTCCCAGCAGCTGGACCTGCGCCCCGGGCAGTCGGTCGAGTTGCTCCAGGAGTTGCACATCCTCACCCGCGAAGGGCGCATCAACCAAGACAGCCGCCGCAAGCTCAAGCAGGTGAACCACCTGCTGCAGTTCATCGAGCCGCTGTTGCAGCAGGTGCTGGACGAGCGGGGTGATGTGTCGCTGGCCGACCATGGGGCGGGCAAGTCTTACCTGGGGTTCATGCTGTACGACCTGTTCTTCAGGCCGCGCAGCGTGGGGCAGGTGTATGGCATTGAAACCCGAGCCGAGTTGGTGCAGCGTTCGCGCGATCTGGCGGCCCGCCTGGGGTTTGAGCGCATGCATTTCCTGCCGCTGACGGTGCAGGCCTCCAAGACCAGCGCCGAGCTGCCCGCCACCATCGACGTGGTGACGGCCTTGCACGCGTGCGACACGGCCACCGACGACGCCATTGCCTTTGGGCTGGCCAAGCAGGCCCGCCATTTGGTGCTGGTGCCGTGTTGCCAGGCCGAGGTGGCCGGGGTGCTGCGCAAGCACAAGGCGCTGAGCCTGTCGCGCACGCCCTTGAGCGAAATCTGGCGTCACCCGCTGCACACGCGCGAGTTTGGCAGCCAGATCACCAACGTGCTGCGCTGCCTGCAGTTGGAAGCCCATGGCTACCAGGTGACGGTGACCGAGCTGGTGGGCTGGGAGCACTCGATGAAGAACGAACTCATCCTGGCCACCCAGGTGGGGCGTGGCAAACAAAGCGCCCGCGAGCGGCTGACCCAGGTGTTGGACGAGCTCAACCTGGGGGAACTGAGTCAGCGTTTCGCCGTCTGACCCCTTTTCCGCCTCAAGTCCATGTCCTTGCCCGCCGACATTTCGTTCCTGCTCCAGACCATTGCCTGGCCCCTGGTGCTGCTGATCGCCTGGTTGCTGGCTGACAGCCTGCATTCGCGTTGGGCCATTCCTCGCGTGACCAGTTATGTGGCCATTGGCATGCTGGCCGGTGCGGTCAACCTACCGGGGCTGACCGACGACATCACCGGTCTGCCTTTTGTGGCCAATGTGGCCTTGTCATTGGTGCTGTTCGAGTTGGGCTACCGCATCAACCTGCGCTGGTTCCGGGCCAACCCCTGGGTGTTGGTGGCGGGGGTGGTGGAGTCGCTGCTGACCTTTGGCGCGGTGTACTGGGTGGCGGGTTGGCTGGACCCGGACATGCGACTGCATGTGCACCTGGCGGTGGCGGCCCTGGCCATGGCCAGTTCGCCCGCTGGCATCTTGCGGGTGGTGCACGAGTTGCGCAGTGCCGGGCAGGTGACCGAGCGGGTCATGCACCTCACGGCCATCAACTGCCTGCTGTCGGTGCTGGCGCTCAAGCTGGTGATGGGGTCGCGCACCCTGCGCGTGTCGGGCGATTGGATGCAGGCGGTGTTTGGCAGCATCCATGTGCTGGGCACCTCGCTGGCCGTGGGCATGCTGCTGGGCTTTGTGGTGCCCAAGCTGCTCAAGGGGCGGTTGACCACCTCGCCCGACGGGGCCACGGTGGTGTTTGCGCTGTCGGTGTTGTTGCTGTCCACGGCGGCTTACGGGCTCAAGCTGTCGCCGCTGCTGGCGGCCCTGACCTTTGGTGTGGTGGCCCGTGAGCGGCGGGTGCACCTGACCAATGCCCAGCGCAACTTCGGCACCCTGGGGGACTTGCTGGGCGTGTTCCTGTTTGTGTACGTGGCCTCGGTGCTGGAATGGCGCGATGTGTTTTCGGGCATGCAGCTGGGGCTGGTGCTGGTGGTGGTGCGACTGGCGTGCAAGGTATTGGTCAATGTGGCCACGGCGCAGGTCAGCGGCATCACCCCGCGCAAGGGGCTGATGACCGGGCTGGCGCTGGCCCCCATGTCGGCCTTTGTGGTGCTGCTGGTGGGCCAGACGGGGGCTGTGGGTTTTGACCTGGCGGAGCAAACCCTGTCTGCCATCACCGGCATGGTGTTGGTGCTGGAACTGCTGGGGCCCCTGGTCACGCAACGGGCGTTGATGGCGGCCAACGAGGCCCATGTGTCCCAGGAAAGCTGATCGAACTTCGGAACGCCACACGCCATGTCCTTGGAAGCCTTCAAATCGTCCGAGTCGCTCACGCTGGGGGTGGAGCTGGAGTTGCAGCTGCTCAACACCTACGACTTCGACCTGTCCAGCACCGCCGACGACCTGCTGGAACTGCTGGGCCGCGCCCCGTTCCCGGGCGTGGTCACGCCCGAGATGACGCAGAGCATGATCGAGGTGGCCACCGGCATCCACACCCGCCATGGCCCGTTGCTGGCGCAGTTGCAGGCCATTCGCGACACCCTGGTGCAAGGGTGTGACCGCCTCAACATCGAGATTGCGGGGGGCGGCACCCACCCGTTCCAGCGCTGGTTCGAGCAACGCATTTTTGCCCGGCCCCGGTTTCAGCAGCTCTCGGGCCTGTACGGTTACCTGGCCAAGCAGTTCACGGTGTTCGGGCAGCACGTGCATGTGGGCTGTGCCAGCCCGGACGAAGCACTGTTCTTGCTGCACTCGCTCAACCGCTACGTG
>DASUON010000210.1:0-4480 GCA_036276615.1 Burkholderiaceae bacterium | reverse complement strand
GAGCTTTTGATGCGCCGCCGAGAAGCGCAGCCATGGGGTCGGCGTGCGCAGCACGCTTCAACATCTGGCTTGCTGCGGTTGTTTGAGCGGAGCGCCCAAGGGGCGTGCAGCGAGTTCCGCAGCACCGACCCCATGGCGAGCATCGCAGGGGACCCCGCCTGTGGCGGGGCCAGCATCAAGCACCCCTGCCCGCCCCATCCCTGTCCGGGACGACACCATCACACCACCACGGGCTCAATCTCCAGCCGCAGGCCGTAGCGCTCGTACACGCTGGTCTGGATGGCCTGGGCCAGGGTCATCACCTCGCCGCCGGTGGCGGGTTGTTCGCGTCCGCCGCGGTTGACCAGCACCAGGGCCTGCTTGTCGTAGACGGCGGCGTTACCCACGCCCTTGCCCTTCCAGCCGCAGGCGTCGATGAGCCAGCCTGCGGCCAGCTTGAAGCTGCCGTCGGGCATGGGGTAGTGCACCAGCTTGGGTTCGCGGCCAATGATGTCGGCGCACTGCTCGGCGCTGACCACGGGGTTCTTGAAGAAGCTGCCGGCGTTGCCCAGCACCGCCGGGTCAGGGAGCTTGGCGCGGCGCACCTCGCACACCCAGTTGAACACTTGGCGGGCGGTGGGTTGGGCCACGCCGTGTTCTTCGGCCTTGCGGGCCAGGTCCAGGTAGCCCAGCTCGGGCTGCCAGCGTTTGGGCAGGGCAAACCGCACGTGGGTGATGACGGCGCGGCCTTGCAGGCCCATGCCGGGCGCGGGCGGGTGTTTGAAGACCGAGTCGCGGTAGCCAAAGCCGCACTGGGCGGCGTCCAGCGTGAAGGTCTGACCGGTGAACAGGTCCACCGCGTCCAGCGAATGGAAGCGGTCTTGCAGCTCCAGCCCGTAGGCGCCGATGTTCTGCACCGGGGCCGCGCCCACGGTGCCGGGGATGAGGGCCAGGTTTTCCAGGCCGGGCCAGCCTTGGGCCAGGGTCCAGTCCACCCAGTCGTGCCAGCACTCGCCGGCACCGGCCTCGGCAATCCAGTGGGTGGGGGTTTCGGCCACCAGGCGGCGGCCCAGGATGTCGATTTTCAGGACCACGCGGTCCACGTCGCCGGTCAGCACCAGGTTGCTGCCACCGCCCAGCACCAGGGGCTGGGCCTGCATCCAATGGGGGTGTTGGGCCACGCAATCCAGCACGTCCTGCACCGAGGTCACGCGCACCAGCACGGGGGCCCTGGCCTGGATGCCGAAGGTGTTGCAGGGCTGTAGGGAAACGTCTTTCTCGACTAACATCCCGGGATTGTCTCACCCTGGTTTTTGTCTCTCGGATTGCCCTGCCATGCCCTCTTTTGACACCGTGCTCGAACCCAACCTGGTCGAAGTGAAAAATGCCGTCGAACAGGCCAGCCGCGAGGTGGGCACACGCTTCGACTTCAAAGGCACCTCGGCCAACCTGGAGCTGAAGGACAAGGTCATCACGCTGTTTGGCGACAGCGACTTCCAAATCACGCAGGTGGACGAAATCCTGCGCAACAAGCTCACCAAGCGCAGCGTGGACGTGCGCTTCATCGACGCGGGCAAGGTCGAAAAGATCGGCGGCGACAAGGTCAAGCAGGCGCTGACGGTGCGCAGCGGCATCGAGACCGAAGTGGGCAAGAAGATTCAGCAGGCCCTCAAGGCCAGCAAGCTCAAGGTCCAGGCCGCCATCCAGGGCGACGCCGTGCGCGTGACCGGCGCCAAGAAGGACGACCTGCAAGCGGCCATGGCCATCATCCGCAAGGACGTGGCCGACCTGCCGCTGAGCTTCAACAACTTCCGCGACTGAAGCCCCACCCACCGCACGGTCCATGCCCGACGCCGGAAAAATCCAACGCCCCGCCCGACTCCAGCCGGTGGCCAGTCGGAACCTGGCGCTGGGCATGACGCTGCAAACCCCGCTGTACGACGAAAACGGCCACCTGCTGCTGGCGCGGCACGCCGTGATCGACTCGCCCACGCTGCTGACCACCCTGCGGGAGCACCCGGCGCTGTTCACCGACGAGCGCGCCATCCAGGAAACCGCCCGGGCGGTGATGGCGAGTTTTGAAGAAGCGTCCCGCCGCGACATCCCCCTGGGCAGGCTGCCTGCCGCGGGCATTGCCGCCGCCCCCGCCGAGGCCATGATGGCCCCGGTGGCACCCCGGCCTGCCCCCGTGCGCCCGCCGCCCGACCTGGCCGAGCACTGGCGCAACCTGGAGTCCAAGCTGGGCGGTGTGCTGGCGGGGCTGGCCTTGGGTGGAAACGCGGCCCAGGAGGCACTCAAGCGCCTGGACCAACTGCACGAGCAGCTTCACGAGGCGCTGGAGCACGACCTGCAATCGGCCACCTTCCTGCTGTTCAGCCGCTCGGTCACCGGGTTTGCGGGCTACAGCGGCCTGCACGCCTTGCTGTGTGCGGTGGTGGCCTGGGATGCCTCGCGCCGCCTGCCGGTGAGCACCGACGAGTCGCAAGCCCTGTTCAAGGCGGCGTTGACCATGAACGTGTCCATCAAGGTGCTGCAGGACCAGATGGCGTCCCAGCGCCACGACCCCACCCAGGACCAGCTGCTGGCCATTGGCCGCCACGCCGAAATGAGCGAGCGCATCCTGCGCGACGCCGGGGTGGACAACCCCCTGTGGCTGGGCGTGGTCCGCGGTCACCACGACGACCTGCCTTACAACCCGGCCATCAACAACCGGGAGCCGGTGGAAAAGCTCACCAAGATCCTCCAGGTCATTGACCGCTACACCGCCGCCATGAGCCCCCGGGGCAGCCGTGCCGGCCGCCCCCCGCGTGACGCGGCACGGACCGTGATCCGCAGCCACGGCGGGGCCGACCACGACGAGGTGGGGCTGGACCTGATGCAAAACCTGGGGCTCTACCCCCCGGGCACCTTTGTGCAACTGCGCGGGGGTGAGGTGGCCGTGGTGCTGCGGCCCGGCGGACGCCCCGACCAGCCCTGGGTGGCCACCGTGGTCAACAAGGCGGGCGAACCCATCCAGACGCCGCGCCTGCTGGCCACCACCGATGCCACCACCGCGGTGGCCTCGGGGTTGTCCGGCTCCGAGGTGAAGGTCCGCCTCAACGAAACGGCCCTGTTGCGGGTGCTGCAAGACACCCGGCCCGTGGGCCTGGGAGGCACCCGGGCATGAGCGCCGACGACTGGAAGCAGGAGCTCATTGCTCTGTCGCCTTCGCAGCTGCATGTGGGGGACGTGTTGCGCTTCACCCTGCGCGACGAGGCCGGGCGCGTCCTGCTGGCCAAGGGCCTGAAGATCGAAGACCAGAAGGCGTTGGAGCAGCTCCAGCGCCGCCGCGCGGTGTTTGTGGAGTACGAAGAATCGGACGAGGCCGTCAAGGTGCTGATGGGCGGTTTGAGCGAGGCCTCAAGGCGCGATGCGCCGCTGAAAGACCTGGACCGTTTTGTCTCCCTCAAGGCCTCCGACAAGGAGCCCGGTGCCAGCCCCGCCACCGAAGGCAGCGTGCCGCAGAACTGGAGCGAAATCGAGTCGCGCTTGCGCGTGCTGCTGGCCAACCTGGCCTTGGGCGGGTCCACCGCCGCCGACGCCGTTCCCCGGTTGGACACCCAGGTGGTCCGCCCCATCGACGGCTTGCTCAACCGCGACCGCGAGGCCGCGCTGTTCCTGCTGATTCACCGCGCCGTGACCAGTTACAGCGGCTACAGCGCCCTGCACTCTCTGCTGACGGCGGTGGTGTGCCATGCACTCAAGGCCCCGCTCAAGCTCACCGACCCCGAGGACCGCAGCCTGTTGCACGCGGCCCTGACCATGAACCTGGCCATGACCAACCTGCAAGACGCGTTGGCCAGCCAGAAGCACCGCCCCACCCCCAACCAGCAGGCCCAGATCGACCGCCACCCGCTGGAAGGGGCCAAGATGCTGCAAGCCGCGGGGGTGTCCGACCCCATGTGGCTGGGCACCGTGCTCAAGCACCACCAGGACCTGCCGGGCGACGTCACCCTGGCGCAGCGCCCGGTGATCGACCGGCTGGCGCGCATCCTGCAAGTGGTGGACCGCTACACCGCCGCCATGAGCCCCCGCGTGTCACGAGCCGGGCGCGACGCCAAGGACGCGGCCCGCTCGGCCATCGTCCAGCCCGGCGCGGGCAGCCACGACGAGGTGGGCCTGGCCCTGATGATGCAGCTGGGCCTGCACCCCGCAGGCACCTTCGTCAAGCTCGCCTCCGGCGAGACGGCGGTGGTCCTGCGCAAGGGCAACAAACCCAACGAGCCCCTGGTGGCCACCGTGCTCAACAAACGCGACGAGCCCATTTCCGAGCCACGCCTCATCAACACCGCCAAGGCCGACCATGCGGTGGCCCATGGGGTGTCGGGCTCGGGCGTGCGGGTGCGCCTCAACCTGGAACAGATGCTGCGGCAGTTGGCATCGTCCAAAACCGGGGCCGACCGTGGGTTGGGCCTGTTCTGACCCCGCCCTGCCCCGACGGCGGGCGCTGATTCGGCTGATC
>DASUON010000209.1:0-3152 GCA_036276615.1 Burkholderiaceae bacterium | reverse complement strand
GCCGAGCACCCACATGAAGTGGAAATGGCCTTGTGGTTCCATGATGCGGTGTACGACTTGACCGCTTCAGACAACGAATCACGAAGCGCCTTGTGGGCCAAAGAAGCCCTGCTGACGGCGACTTCAGAGCCCGACACCGCCGAGCGAGTCCATGCACTTGTGATGGCCACGAAGCACACCCACACACCAGCCCATGGGGATGAACAGGTTTTGGTGGACGTGGACCTGTCCATCCTCGGCGCTACACCCACACGATTTGCTGAATACGAAGTCCAGATTCGGCAGGAATACGCCCATGTGCCGGAACCCATCTTTCGGTCAAAGCGCCGCGAGATTCTCAAGTCGTTCCTGGACCGAGACACGATCTACACCACACCGGAGCTGCACCAAGCCCTGGAGTCCCAAGCTCGCACCAACCTGCGCGCAGCCGTCGAAGGTCATGGGCGTTAGCCCCACCTGAGCAGGGTCACAAGCCCACCACCCTCAACCCGCCAACAAGTCGCCCGTGTCCTTGGGGGGCAGCAGGCCCAGGTGCCGGTAGGCCGCCTGGGTGGCGATGCGCCCGCGCGGGCTGCGCTGCACATACCCTTGCTGAATCAGGTAGGGCTCGATCACGTCTTCGATGGTGTCGCGCTCTTCACCGATGCTGGCGGCAATGTTGTCCAGCCCCACCGGTCCGCCGTCGAAGCGGTGCACCAACGCCTCCAAGAACTTGCGGTCCATCAGGTCAAAGCCCTGCGGGTCCACGTCCAGCATGGCCAGGGCGCGGTTGGCCATGTCGGCGGTGATGGTGCCGTCGCCCTTCACCTCGGCGTAGTCGCGCACCCGGCGCAGCAGCCGGTTGGCAATGCGGGGGGTGCCTCGGCTGCGGCGGGCAATTTCAAAGCCCCCGGCCTCGTCCATGGGCGCGTTCAGCAGCCCGGCGCTACGGCGCACGATGCGCGTCAGCTCTTCGGCGTTGTAGAACTCCAGCCGAGCCACGATGCCGAAGCGGTCGCGCAGTGGGTTGGTCAGCATGCCGGCGCGGGTGGTGGCCCCCACCAGGGTGAAGGGCTGCAAATCCAGCTTGATGCTGCGCGCCGCCGGACCTTCACCAATCATGATGTCGATCTGGTAGTCCTCCAGCGCGGGGTACAAAATTTCCTCCACCACCGGGCTCAGGCGGTGGATCTCGTCGATGAACAGCACATCGTTGGGCTCCAGGTTGGTCAGCAGCGCTGCCAGGTCCTTGGGTTTTTCGAGCACCGGGCCGCTGGTCTGGCGCAGGTTCACGCCCAGCTCGGCGGCAATGATGTGAGAGAGCGTGGTCTTGCCCAGCCCCGGCGGGCCGAACAGCAACACATGGTCCAGCGCCTCGCGGCGCTTCTTGGCCGCGCCAATGAAAATTTCCAGCTGCTCGCGCACCTTGGCCTGGCCCACGTATTCGTCCAGCAGTTTGGGGCGCAGGGCACGCTCCAGCGCCTCCTCGCGGGGGGACTCCGCAGCGGCACTGATGACCCGCGACGCCGAAGGCTTGGGCGGGACGGGGGCAAAATCGTCGGTCTGTATGCTCATGGTGAGCATTCATTGTGCCCGCACAGGTGCCGATATACCGGCCAACCCTTTGCCCCATGTCCAACCATCCAAAACCCCGCTCCCTCGGCCTACAGGCTGCCGTGCTGTCCGTCGGACTGGGCTGCGGCGTGCTCGCCCACGCCCAGACGGCGGCCCCGGTGGATGTGCCCGTCACCCGGGGCACGGTGGACCTGAGCGGGTTCCAGTCGGCCATCCAGCAGGCCCGGCCGCCAGTGCTCAAACCCGAGATGGCGGGTGAATCCACGGCCACGCCTGCACCCACAGCCACCCCACCCGCTGCGCCCGCCAGCCCTGCTGCTGCCCTCCCGCCGCCGTCAGGTCCACGCCCCCGCACGGTGGCCGAGTGGGCGGCCTACAACAAGGCCCGAGAACAAGCCCAGCACCGCACCCCAGCCCCGGCCACACCCCCGGCGGTG
Source organism: Burkholderiaceae bacterium (assembly GCA_036276615.1). Taxonomy (GTDB): domain Bacteria; phylum Pseudomonadota; class Gammaproteobacteria; order Burkholderiales; family Burkholderiaceae_C; genus UBA2334. Next base: position 1,161 of record DASUON010000209.1, on the reverse strand, counting down.
CCCGCCGCTGCGCCCGCCACCGTGCACACACCGTCCGTTCCGCCGACGCCACCGACACCGCCCGTGGCCAAACCCACCGCGCCCCTGCCTGTGCAGGCCCCCGCGGCGGTGCCCGTCCCTGCGGAGGCGCACGCCCCCAGTCCCGCCACTGCGGCACCGCGGCACGACCCAGCCGCCCCGCCGCCTGTGGACCGACCCACGCCCGCCACGGCGGGCAAGCCCGTGCCACCTCCCCGCCCCTCAGGGGGCAAGCCGACGGAAGAAGAGCAACTGCAACAGGTGGCCGAAAAGCTGCTGTCGGCCATTGCCGCGGTCAACGAAAAACAGCGCAAGGACGCTGCGGGCCACAAAACCGAACCCACGCCACCCGCCCGCCCCAAACGCGCCACACCCCCTGACGCGGGGCTGGACCCGTCCACCGAAACGCTGGTGACGCCGCGCAAGCATTGAGGCGGCACACGGGGCACCCGCGAGCAACCCCGAAACACTACCAATTCAATAGCTGCTCACGCTTTCATTGAAAGCGCCAGCTGCCATTTTCATTCACAAAACTCACACCCTCAGCGCGTCAGGCTCTTGAGCGCCAGCTTGATGCCCTCGCTCACCCCCACGCCGTCGGGCAGGGCCTTGAGGGCGGCGGCGGCTTCCTTGTCGCTGTAGCCCAGCGCCAGCAGGGCTTGCAGGATGTCGTGCTGGGCATCGCTCACCGGGCCCGTGCCGCCTGCGCCGCCCGCCCCGGCCAGGTCGCCCAGGTCAGCCCCCAGCTTGCCCTTGAGCTCCAGCAGCAGCCGTTCGGCGGTTTTCTTGCCGATGCCAGGCACCTTGGTCAGGCGCGTGGCCTGCTGCTGGGTGACGGCTTGCGCCAAGTCGGCCACGCTCAGGCCGCTGAGGATGGACAGTGCCGTGCGCGGGCCGATGCCGCTGATCTTGATGAGCTGGCGAAACGTCTCCCGCTCCGACGCCGTGGCAAAGCCGAACAGCACCTGCGCGTCCTCACGCACCACAAAGTGCGTCAGCAGCGTGACGGTGCCGCCCACCTCGGGCAGGTTGTAGAAGGTGCTCATGGGCACATCCACCTCGTAACCCACGCCGTGGCAGTCCACCAGCACCTGGGGCGGGTTTTTCTCGGCCAGTTGGCCATGCAGTCGTCCGATCATGGGG
>DASUON010000208.1:0-4474 GCA_036276615.1 Burkholderiaceae bacterium | reverse complement strand
GTTGGGCTTGCTGGGAGATCGGCCGGGGTTTGTCACCATCATCAGCCAGGCCACCACCCGGGTCGGTTTTGACCAGTTGCACGCCGAGGTGGCATCGCTGGAGATCCCCGTGGCGGGCGACCCCATGCTGGAGGAGTTGCTGAAGGCCGACCACGTGGTGGTGGTGGTTGACGCCCGCACCGACCCCCGAACCAACAAGGCGGTGGTGGAGCAACTGCAAAACCGCACCATCATCAACGTTCCCTTGCTGCTGGCCGACGAGTGCCTGGGGGCCTTGGGCATGGGGACCTATGGGGATGCCGAAGGTGTTCGCCCTCCATCGGACTGGCAACTCGAATTCATGCAGACGCTGGCAGGCCATGTGGCGGTGGCACTGGATCGGGTGCGGTTTCTCCAGACCCGCAAGCGCATTGAAGACGCGCTGTACCAGGAAAAAGAGCGCCTCCAGGTCACGCTGCACTCCATCAGCGATGCGGTCATCACCACCAACGCCGACGGCGAACTGCAGTACATCAACCCGGTGGCCCAGGCGTTGACGGGGTGGGACTTGGCCGCTGCAGTGGGGCGTCCCTACCAAGAGGTGTTTGCGTTCGATGCGGACGGGCAGGTCGATGCCGACGCCCCGGACATGGTGGCGCAGGCCATGGCCACCGCGCAGACCCTTCATTACCCGCAGTTGCGCCTGTTTCACCGATTGCAAGGGCATTGCCTGGTGGAGGCCGCGGTTTCTCCCATCCGCGATGCCGACGGCGATGTGCAAGGGGCGGTGCTGGTGTTTCGCGACGTGACCGAGCAACGGCGCCTGAGCCAGGAAGTGGCCTTTCAGGCCACGCACGACGAACTCACCGGTCTGGGCAACCGCCGTGCTTTTGAGCAAGCCCTGTCCCAGTGTTTTGACCAAGTGCGCACAGAGCCCGAGCGCCGCCATGTGGTGTGTTACCTCGACCTGGACGAGTTCAAGGTGGTCAACGACACCTGTGGCCACACCGCCGGGGACGAGTTGTTGCGCCAGGTGGCGCAGTTGTTCCGGCAAGAGCTGCACAGCCAGGACCACCTCTGTCGCATTGGCGGGGACGAGTTCGGCATGGTGCTGCTGGACCTGAGTGTTGAGCAGGCCCTGCGCGTGGCCGAGCGCTTGCAGCATCGCTTGAGCAGCTACCGCTTTGCCTGGCGGGACCAGAATTTCGGCGTGGGCGTCAGCATTGGCATGGTGGCTCTCGACGTCGGTAGCGAAAGCGTGGGCGCCTTGCTGCAAGCGGCAGACAGTGCCTGCTACGTGGCCAAAGACGCCGGGCGGGGGCGCATCCATGTGTACGCCAGCGACGATCCGGCCTTGGCCCAGCGTTATGGCGTGATGGAGTGGGTCAGCCGCATCGAGCGGGCGCTGCAGCAGGATCGCTTTGTGTTGTATGCCCAGCCCATCGTGCCCATCCACCCCCAGTCTGCCGCGGGGCTGCACTGCGAGTTCCTGTTGCGCATGCACGATGACGCAGGCAACGTGGTGCTGCCGGGGCAGTTCATGCCGGCGGTGGAGCGTTACCACCTGGCGCACCGTGTGGACCGCTGGGTGTTCAACCGTGTCCTGCAATGGATGGAGGCGCACCACGAGGTCATGGAGCTGGGGGCCATCAACCTGTCGGGCCAATCCTTGGGCGACGACATGTTCATGACCCACGTGCTGGACACCCTGGCCCACACCCGCCTGCCCTGCCACAAGCTGTGTTTTGAAATCACGGAAACCGCCGCCATCGGCAACCTGCACACCGCGCAGCGCTTCATTGCCACGCTGCGGGGCCTGGGTTGCAAGCTGTCACTGGATGACTTTGGCAGCGGCTTGTCGTCATTTGCTTACTTGCGCACGTTGCCCGTGGACGTGCTCAAGATCGACGGGCAGTTTGTGCGCGACATCGCCACCGATGCGGTCAGCCTGGCCATGGTCCGCTCCATTCACGAGATCGGGTGCCTGATGGGCAAGGCCACGGTGGCCGAGTTTGTGGAAAGCCCCGCCATTCTGGCGTTGTTGCGGGGCTTGGACGTGCATTACGCCCAAGGTTACGCCGTGGGGCATCCCATGCCCTTGGACCAGCTGCTGGTGTGGCACACAGCGCGCGGCATGGGCGCTTCGTCAGCCGCCAACGCCGGGGCCTGACGGCGCTGGCGCTGTGCTGAATCAGGCCCAGGGTGCGATTCATGGGCCGCTGGTCATGCTGACTTGATATGCTGGGGTATGCGAAACAGCATCATTCCCGGAGGGCCAACGACGCGCTGGACGGCGTGGATCCTCAGCATGGTGATGGCGCTGGCCTTGGGAGGGCTGGGTGTTCATTTCGGACTGCTGCCCCTGGCCCGGACACTGAGCGCCGCATGGGCGGTTCGGCAGTGGGTGGCGGTGCCTGCACAGGTGGTGTCCGTGGCCTTGGACGCGCACTGGGATGGCGAAGTGACCACCTACCGCGTGCTGACCCGCTACCGCTACACCCACCAGGGGCAGACCCACGAGGCCACCCGCGTGGGTCTGGAAACCTCCACGGGGCGTGACAACCTGGGGGACTGGCACCAACAGTGGCACGACCGACTGGCTCAGGCCCAGGCGCAAGGTCAGTCGGTGACCGCATGGGTCAACCCCCGCCAACCCGATCAAGCTTTGCTGGACCCCACCCTTCGGTGGCCGATGCTGTGGTTCCGCCTGCCATGGGTTGTGCTGTTTTTTTCCTTGGGCTGGGCAGCGTGGCGGGTGGGCTGGCGCTGGCGACCGGGGGCGCAGGCCCTGAACCCTGCGGCCCCCGATTCAGCACCGGCAGACCTGGCTCGCCGCCAGCCAGCGGGTTTGGGGCTGTTCACCGTGTTCTGGTGCGGGCTGACGTTTCCCCTGGTGGGGATCGTCTGGAGCAACGGGGCCCCTTGGTCGACCAAGGCGTTCAGCCTGCTGTTTCTCGCTGTGGGCGTGGCGCTGCTGGCCTACAGCCTGCGGCAGGCGTGGTGGGCCTGGCGGATGGCTGCCACCCGGGTCCACTGCCAACCGGCGCAGCCACGCGCGGGCGAGGATGTGGTGGTGTCCCTGACCGTGCCCTTGCGGGCGCTGGCGGTGCTGGCCGACATCCCCAACCCCGTCCGCCTGGTTCAATACCGGGTGGATGACAGCGGCTCTGGCGTGTCAGAACGGCTGGTTCACACCGTGCCCTTGGCCTTGTCTCGACGGCCCGCCCTTCACGAAGGGGAGGAGTGGCGTGCACAGGGCGTGCTGCCCCCTGACGCGCCGGAACACGGCGGGCGTCGGGCGGGAGAGCGCGTGGACTGGCGCCTGGAGATCCTGGGCCCCAAGGGTCAGGTGGTGGCGTCGCACAACGTACCGGTGCAGGCCGCCCGCTGGCCGGTCACGCAAAACACGGCCTGGGACGCCCAGGACCCACGTGCCCGCTGGCGCCACGAGGAACACATCCCCCTGGACGACTCCGACCCCCGGTTGCACGGCGACCAGCCCCCCGTTCTGCCCGCCCACATGGTGGGGCACGAAAGTCCAGACGGCTGGCAATGGCAGTTTGGCCAGCGCATGTGGCGTGTCTTCGCCTGGATGCAAGGGGCGCTGCTGCTGTGGGCCCTGAGCGCGTGGTGGCCCGAGGCCGTTCGCCGTGGCGCATGGGGTGGGTGGCGCTTTCTGGTTCTGGCGGTGCTGTGTGCGGGCGTGTTGCATGCCGCCACCCGGCGATGGACGCTCGCGGTGCATGACCATGGCGTGACGGTGCAGGTGTCCTCGTGGATGTGGATCCGAAGCCGCACCCTTCCCTTGGTCGCGTTGGACCACTTGTTTCACAAGCTCTTGTATGTGGTGGGTGGTGGGGCCTCCGAAAGGCCGTACTTTGCGCTGTACACCTGCACGAAGGGGGCGGGTGCCCAGGTGCATCGCTTGACCCCCGGCTTGCTGGGGCCTGAGGCGGTGGTGCGGGTGGCCTGGGTGCTGGGGTGGTGCCGTCGGCAGCGGGCAGGGCGCTTCACCGCCGGGGTGCTGAAACCCCCTGAGCCTGCCGCCTGGCGACTGGGGGCGGGTGTTCTGCTGTGGGCGGCGTTGCTGGTGTTGTTGCAGACGCTGCCCACCGGGCTGCCTCAGGGATTTGGTTTGCTATTGAATTGGTTGCAATGATTCCAATCAAATTAAGCGCTACGTGCTGATTTATGCTTGAATTTTTGGGGCGCGGGTGACCCACAAGCCTTCCACCGTGTAGACCGCCAGCGCCAGCCAGATGAGCGCAAAACCCGCCACCCGCGGGCCCGCAAACGGCTCGCCGTACAGCAGCACCCCCAGCCCCAGCAGGATGCTGGGCGACAAGTACTGCAAGATGCCCATGGTGGACAGCGGCACCCGCCGCGCTCCGGCTGCAAACAGCAGCAGCGGCACGGCGGTCACCGGGCCGCTGAGGGCAAACAGCAGCCAGGTGTGGCCGTCGTGCACGGGAATGTCACCGCTGCGGCTGCCCCA
>DASUON010000207.1:0-8569 GCA_036276615.1 Burkholderiaceae bacterium | reverse complement strand
GGTGGCTCGGCCGACACGAGCACCGCTGGTCCTGCCGCTACTCCTGCTCCTGCTCCTGCTCCTGCTCCTGCTCCTGCTCCTGCTCCTGCTCCTGCTCCGGCTCCGGCTCCGGCTCCGGCTCCGGCTCCGGCACCCGCGGTGTCAGCGGCCAATGGCAAGGTGGTGTATGCCGCCAGCTGCGCGATGTGCCACACCGCCAACCCGTCGGCCAACGTCAGCAAGGTGCTGAAGGGGGCCAACTCGGCCAGCACCATCCTGAACGCCATCAACAGCAATGCCGGGGGCATGGGCTTCCTCAAGGGAACCATCAGCGCCCAGCAGGCGGCAGACCTGGCAGCCTACCTGGCCAACCCCATCTGATCTGGGGGATGCAACACCACGCTGCGGCCCTCAGGCCGTGGCGTGGAGCCGCTCCAACACGCCGCGGTAGATGTTCTTGAGGGGCTCGATGTCCGCCACCGCCACACATTCGTTGATCTTGTGGATGGTGGCGTTCGGTGGCCCCAGTTCAATCACCTCGGGGCAGATCTGGGCAATGAAACGCCCGTCACTGGTGCCGCCGGTGGTGGACAGCTCGGTGTCCAGCCCGGTTTCGGCGCGAATGGCCTCCCGCACCGCGTTGACCAGCGGGCCGGGGCGGGTGAGGAAGGGCAGGCCGCCCACCGTCCACGCCAGGGTGTAGCCCGGCTGGGCACCGTCGGTGGGATGCAGGCCGTGGCGCTGCAACACCGCTTCCAGCCGCTGTTGCAGGCCCTCGGGCGTGCTTTCGGTGCTGAAACGGAAGTTGAAATCCACCACCACCTCACCGGGAATGACGTTGCTGGCCCCGGTGCCCCCGTGGATGTTGCTCACCTGCCAGGTGGTGGGCGGAAAGAAGTCGTTGCCTCGGTCCCACTCGGTGCCCACCAGTTCGGCCAACGCCGGGGCCAGGGTGTGGATGGGGTTTTGCGCCAGGTGCGGGTAGGCAATGTGCCCCTGGATGCCCTTGACCGTGAGCTTGCCGCTCATGGTGCCGCGGCGGCCGTTCTTGATCATGTCGCCGGTGCGTTCCACCGAGGTGGGTTCCCCCACGATGCAGCAGTCCAGCCGCTCGCCCCGGGCCTTGAGCTGGTCACACACCACCACGGTGCCATCGCGCGCGGGGCCTTCTTCGTCACTGGTGAGCAGGAAAGCAATGTTCAGCGCCGGTTGCGGGTGCGCGGCGAGGAACTCTTCCACCGCCACCACCATGGCCGCCAGCGAGGCCTTCATGTCGCTGGCCCCACGGCCATACAGCAGGCCGTTGGCATGGCTGGGCACGAAAGGCGGCGTGCGCCACTGGTCCAGCGGGCCGGTGGGCACCACGTCGGTGTGGCCGGCAAATACTATTGTTTTGATAGCTGCTTGCGCTTTTTCTGAAAGCGCTGTGGCCATTTTTGTTTCAAATTTTGCCCACAGGTTGGTCACCCGAAAGTCGTCCGGGCCACTCATGAGGGTTTCGCAGTGAAACCCCAAGGGGGCCAGGCGGCGGGCGATGAGGTCCTGACAGCCTTCGTCGGCAGGGGTGACGGAGGGGCGGGCAATCAGCTGTTCGGTCAGGCGCAGCGCGGCGGTCATGGGGTGTCGTCGAGGGTGATTTCGGTGAACGACGGGGTGTCGTCCGGGTCAGGCTGGGCCACGGCGGGGGTGGGGGCCGCGGCGGTGCCGGAGTGGGTGTTTTGCAGGCGCCAGATCAGGTTGGTGGGCGAGTCGGCATAGGCCAGGCCCTCTTCACGGGTGACGGTGCCGTCGGTGATCAGCCGGGCAATGTCGCTTTCAAAGGTTTGCGAGCCTTCGGCCAGCGACTTTTCCATGGCCTCGCGCACGCCGCCCACATCGCATTTGGCGATCAGGTCGGCAATCAGCGCGGTGTTGAGCATGACCTCCACCGCGGGCACCCGCTTGCCCTCCACCGTGCGCATCAGCCGCTGCGACACGATGGCCTTGAGCGCGGCGGCCATGTCGCCCAGCATGGTGGGCCGCGACTCCACCGGGTAGAAGCTCAGGATGCGGTTGAGCGCGTGGTAGCTGTTGTTGGCGTGCAGCGTGGCCAGACAGACGTGGCCCGACTGGGCGTAGGCCAGCGCCGCGCTCATGGTTTCGCGGTCGCGGATTTCCCCGATCATGATCACGTCCGGGGCCTGACGCAGCGCGTTTTTCAGGGCCGTTTGCAGGCTGGCCGTGTCGCTGCCCACCTCGCGCTGGTTCACCACCGACTTTTTGTGGCGGATCATGAATTCCACCGGGTCTTCGATGGTCAGGATGTGTCCGCTCATGCGCTGGTTGCGGTGGTCCAGCATGGACGCCAAGGTGGTGCTCTTGCCCGAGCCCGTGGCCCCCACCACCAGCACCAGCCCGCGCTTTTCCATCACCAGGTCACCCAGGATGTCGGGCACGTTCAGCGACTTGAGCGGCGGGATGTTGAGCGTGATGTAGCGGATCACCACCGCATAGGTGCCCCGCTGGCGCATGGCGCTGATGCGGAAGTTGCCCACCCCATCCAGCGGCAGGGCCATGTTCAGCTCCCCGATCTCCTCCAACTCTTCGATCTTGGTGGGCGGCAGCACCTCGGCCAGCAGCTTGATGGGCGAGTCCTTGGCCAGCGGCTGGGCGTTGATGGGCACGCACTGGCCGTTGATCTTGATCAGGGCCGGGGCAAACGGGGACAGGTAAACGTCCGACGCCTGCTTCTCGGCCATCAGCCTGAGGATGCGTTCCATCATCGCCATGTGCAGCTCTCCGGGGGGGCGGGTGCGGGGTGGGCCGTGGGAGGCGCTGGGTGTCAGTCGCGCAGCAGGTCGTTCAGGCTGGTCTTGGAGCGGGTTTGCGCGTCCACCGTCTTCACGATGATGGCGGCGTAGGTGCTGTAGTCCTGGCCGGCCTTGGTCTTCTTGGGCAGGTTGCCGCTGATGACCACGCTGCCCGCGGGCACACGGCCGAACGTGGTTTCGCCGGTGTCGCGGTTGAAGATGGGGGTGCTCTGGCCGATGTACACACCCATGCCCAGCACCGAGTTCTCTTCAATCACCACACCTTCCACCACCTCGGAGCGGGCCCCGATGAAACAGTTGTCTTCAATGATGGTGGGGCCGGCCTGCAGGGGCTCCAGCACGCCACCAATGCCCACGCCACCGCTCAGGTGCACGTTCTTGCCAATCTGGGCGCAGCTGCCCACGGTGGCCCAGGTGTCCACCATGGTGCCTTCGTCCACATAGGCACCAATGTTCACGTAGCTGGGCATCAGGATCGCGCCCTTGGCCACATAGCTGCCCTTGCGGGCCACGGCGGGCGGCACCACGCGCACGCCGGTGGCCTTCATTTCCTCGTCGCTCAGGTGGGCGAACTTGGTGGGCACCTTGTCGTAAAAGCCCAGGTCACCGGCACGCATCAGCACGTTGTCGTTCAGGCGGAAGGACAGCAGCACCGCCTTCTTGATCCACTGGTGCACCGTCCACTGGCCCACGGCCTCGCGGGTGGCCACGCGCAGCTTGCCAGTGTTGAGCTGGTCGATCACGTGGTTGACCGCGTCCATCACCTCCTTGGGTGCAGACGAGGCGGACAGGCTGGTGCGGTTGTCCCAGGCGTTTTCGATCAGGGTTTGCAGTTGTTGGGTCATGGTGAATGTTGCGGAGATGAAATCGGGGGGTGTTCAGGCAGCCGCTGCGTGGCTTTGCACAAACGCGGCAATGCGCTGGGCGGCTTCCAGGCATTCGGCGGTTTCAGCCACCAGCGCCATGCGGATGCGGCCCGCCCCTGGGTTGAAGCCTTGGGCCTCACGCGCCAGGTAGCTGCCCGGCAGCACCGTCACATTGTATTGAGCCAACAGCGCCTGGGCGAAGTGCTCGTCGGCACTCAGCTCGGGCGTGGCCCAGTGCCCGGGCACGGCGGCCCACAGGTAAAAACCGGCGTCGGGCAGGCGCACGTCCAGCACGGCTTCCAGCACCGGCGTCACCTGGGCAAACTTGGTGCGGTACTGGTTGCGGTTGTCCACCACATGGGCCTCGTCGTTCCAGGCGGCCACGCTGGCGGCCTGCACCACCGGGCTCATGGCGCTGCCGTGGTAGGTGCGGTACAGCAAAAACTGCTTGATCAGCGCCGCGTCACCGGCCACAAAACCGCTGCGCATGCCCGGCACGTTGCTGCGCTTGGACAGGCTGGTGAACATCACCAGGTTCTTGAAATCCGTGCGGCCCAGTTGGGCGGCGGCTTCCAGCCCACCCAGCGGCGCATCGTCGCGGAAATAGATTTCGCTGTAACACTCGTCCGACGCAATCACAAAGCCGTGGCGGTCGCTCAGCTCGAACAGCCGCGCCCACTCGTCCAGCGGCATCACCGCCCCCGTGGGGTTGCCGGGCGAGCACACGTACAGCAGTTGGGTGCGCGCCCACACCTCGGGCGGCACGGTGTCCCAGGCCACGGCAAAGTTGCGCGCCGGGTCGCTGGGCGCGTAGTAGGGCGTGGCCCCGCCCAGCAGGGCCGCACCTTCGTAGATTTGGTAGAACGGGTTGGGGCACACCACCACTGAATTGGGCTTCGTGGGGTCCAGCACGGTCTGGGCAAAGGCAAACAGCGCCTCGCGTGAGCCGTTCACCGGCAGCACCTGCGTGGCAGGGTTCAGCGTCAGGCCGTAGCGGCGCTGCATCCAGTCGGTGCAGGCCTTGCGCAGCGCGGGTTCACCCGCCGTGGCCGGGTAGCCCGCCAGGCCGCTGGGCTGCGCCAGGGCGCTTTGGTGCAGGGCCTCCACCACAAAGGCGGGCGTGGCGTGTTTGGGTTCGCCAATGCCGAGGCTGATGGGGCGGTACGCGGGGTTGGGGGTGACGCCTGCAAACAGTTTTTTCAGGCGTTCAAACGGGTAGGGCTGAAGGCGGGAGAGCAGCGGGTTCATGGGCGGCCATTATCGGTGGGCCGAACCGCCTCCCCGCACGTAGGTCAGCAGCCGCCCGCGGTAGGCGGTCTCGGTGACGGAGGCCGGGCGGTCCAGGCGCTGTTCCGTCAAATCAAAGCCCTGCTGGGCCATGCGCCGGTTGAAGGCGGGGCGGTTGCCGCGGTGCGGGTCCACGATCCACACCTCGGCCTGCGCAGCCGCGTGGTCGTCAATGAACTGGGCCAGCCCGCCGCTGTCGTCACGCTCGTACAACACGTCGCTGCCCAGAATCAGGTCGAAACGCCCCGCCACGGCCACGCTGCCGTCGTTGGGCACGGGGGAGGGCGTGGGCACCAACGGGCCTTCGGGCACCAACCCGCCCCACAGGCCGTGCCGGTACTTCATGGGCGGCAGGTCGTTGAGCCGCAGGTTTTCGGCCAGGAACTCGGCGGCCAGCGGGTGGCAGTCGCTGGCGGTCATGTCCGCCCCCCGGCGGTGGCCCACCAGGCTGGCCAGCCCCAGGCCACAGCCAATTTCCAAAATGCGTTCACCCGCCGCCACCGGGCGCTGCCCCAGGTGGGCGGCCAGCTCCAGGCCCGAGGGCCACAACAGCCCGAACAGCGACCAGGTGGCCGCCGACAGCCCCACCTTTTCGGCCAGCCCCAGCGGGTCGGCGTATTGCTGGTTGTTGAGCAGCGAACGGATGTGCAAATGGGCCACGCCACGCACGGCGATGCTCTGTTGCTGAGTGAAATAGCCGGGCATCGGGTGGGGTGGCCGGGTGCGTGAGTCGGCACCGGGCAGTGTGGGAGAGGGGGGCGATCATCGCATGCCCCACAAAACGCCCACGCTTATTCAGGGCTGCGCCAGCGTTTCCAGCTCCTTGGCCCGCTGGGCGGTCAGGGTCAGCATGCACTCGTTGCTCAACACCCGGGCCAGGGTGCCGCCATCGGGGTCATCGTAGAAGGCGCAGTTGGCGTCCCGAAACTTCAGCCACGCCCGTTGAACCTCTTGCAGCTGCTTTTTGCGGGCGGCGCTCAAGTCCTTGGCCAAGGCCTTGTACGCCTGGTTCAGCCGCGTGTCCTGCTGTTTGTACTCGGCGGTGATGCACTCCACCATGGCCGCCGTGACCCCGTCCGACTTTTCCATGCACTGGTTGTAGGCCTTGCTCAAGGGCACGTCTCCGGCCCAACCCGCCAGGGGCAAGGCCACGAGAAGCGGAAAAACCAGCCGCAGGCACAGTGTGTTCATGGCGGTCAGCAAGGGGTGGAGGGATGGGCCGATTGTGGTGCATTCGGGGCGGAAGTGGTGCGTTGTTTGGCTGGGTGCCACAAAGCCACCCGGCTTGACCGCCAGCACCTCATCCATACAATGTATTCATGCGATTCGAATGGGATCCCGCCAAGGCGGCGTCAAACGCCAAAAAGCACAAGGTCACTTTTGAAGTGGCCAAAACGGTCTTTTATGACGACTTTGCTGTTCAGTTCTTTGACGAAGAACACTCGTCAAATGAAGACCGCTTTCTTTTGTTGGGCATGAGTTCCGACGCCCGGCTGCTGCTGGTGTGCCACTGCGAGAGAGAAGACGGCAACGTCATCCGCATCATCTCGGCCCGCAAAGCAACCGAGAACGAAGCCCAGTACTACCGAGGTGAATGACATGAAAGCTGAGTACGACCTGTCCAAAATGCGCGCCCGCCCCAACCCCTATGCGTCCAAGCTCAAGAAGTCGGTGACCATGCGCCTGTCGGAAGACGTGGTGCAGTACTTCAAGGGCATGGCCGCCGAGGCTGGGGTTCCGTACCAAAGCCTCATCAACCTCTACCTCAGAGATTGTCTTGCCCAGAATCGCAAGATCGAGATCAAGTGGCCCAGCGCTGCCTGAAGCCACGCGCAAGTCAAACCAAGGAGGGCGTTTTCATGTTCCAACGAAATCGTGTGTGGGTGGCGGTGGTGGCATTGGCCGCGGGCGGCATGGTGGGCTGCACCCGCATCGAAACCGGGGAAGTCGGGCTGCGCATCCACTTCGACAAAACGGTGGACGCCAGCGAGCTGCTGCCCGGCTCCTTCAACCAGACCCTGGTGGGCAGCGTGCTCACCTTCAAGGTGCAGGACGTGGCCGTGCCGGTGGACAACCTCACGCCCCTGGCCTCCGACAACTCCACCGTCAAAGACTTTGACATGACCGTGGTCTACAGCGTCAACCCCGCGGCGGTGTCGGAGTTGTGGACCACCAAGAACAAGACCTTCCACGGCTTGCTGGGCGAAGACATCTTGCTCATGCAGAACTACGTGGCCCTGAGCGCCCGCAACGCGGCCTACAAGGTGGCCCGGGGGTACGAGGCCCTGAAGCTGGCCGACAACCGCCCCCAAATCGAGCAGCAAATCCGCGAGCTGATTGGCAAGACCCTGGCCGAAGAAAACCTGGGCGACAAACTCTCGGTGTCCCAGGTGCAGGTGCGGGCCATCGTGCCGGCCGACGTGATCGTGCAAAGCGCCAACGAACTGGTGCGGGCGCAAAACGAGCTCAAGACCAAAGAGGTGGAAGTCCAAACCGCCAAGAAAGAGGCCGAGCGCATCGCCGCGCTCAACGCCAACGCGGGGGCCATTGGCTACATGAACGCCATGGCCAACCTCAAGATTGCCGAAGGTGTGGCCTCGGGCAAGGTGCACACCATCGTGGTGCCTTACGACTTCAAAGGCATCGTCAACGCCAAGTGAGTTGGTTTGCTATTGAAAATGGAGCTGCTTGCGCTTTTGAATCAAGCGGTGGGGGCTGGTTTTGTTTGATTTTTTTCCTGTCAAGTAACTTTGGTGAGTTGATTGTCAACACGCAACACATCCCTCAAATGGGGGAGGCGCGGGAGCGTGGGTGTTGGACAGAATCGACGCGATTGCAGGAGCGTTGCCGACAGTGACTATGGCCATGGACTTCCCCTTCCAACAAACGAGTGAGTTGATGAGATTTTGCACTTCTCATCGTTGTACTTGGACGCAGATTGCCGCAACTGCGTGGCGTACTCGGGATGAGGAAATCACTTTCATTTGTTATCCATCATGACTGCCATTACTGCGCAATTTATGGCTTTACATTCTTTGGGCGAGGTGTTCGCTCTAAGATACAACCAACGAGGATATTGTGGGTAGCAGAGGAGTAGTGCCAAGTCTAACTATCGGTCTCCCAGAAAGATCCGGATTTTTGATACCAGCTATCACGGTCTGGTCAGCATTAGTCGTCAATCTAGCGGCTCTAAAGAGGAATACAGGCGTAGTCGGGCTTCTTAATATACTGGAGGATCAGCACCTAGTTTCCCTTGTTGGATTATCTCTAATTGCTATATACTCCATATTCTTGCTTGGTCACGTCTTGGATTTGCTAAGCAATGGCATATCCGAAAGATTTCTATCTAACAAGATGGATGGGTATCCTCACGAGCGGATTGTACCGTTTGAGTATACGACGCCACTATATCGTCAACTACGACATCGGAAGAAAACCAATCTTCGACGACTCTCATTCTTCTTTGAGGGCGCAAAGCTTCTAATCTCCGGTGTGGCTGCAACAACTATGTTTGGGATACTTTTGAGAAATCCCAATATTTCTGAGTCAACGAAAGCGATACTTCAGTATGGTTTGTATTATTCGATTTTTGCTGTTGGCGTATCAATGATATTTGCGCTTCCAGCG
>DASUON010000206.1:0-3297 GCA_036276615.1 Burkholderiaceae bacterium | reverse complement strand
TGGAACACCACGCACACCCTGCCCCCGGCACCGACGACTGACCCCGCTGTCCATGACCACCCCCACGCGACTGCTCATCCTCAAACTGGGCGACACCCTGCCCGCCCTCAAAGCCACCCACGGCGACTTCGAAGACTGGATCGCCCAGGGCCTGTCCGCCAGCGAACACCCGGTCACCGTGTCGGTGCTCGACCCCCGCCGCGGCGACGCCCTGCCCCGCCTGACGCTGCAAAACGGTGCGCCCCAGGCCTTTGACGGCGTGGTGCTCACCGGCTCCCACGCCATGGTGACCCACCGCGAAGCCTGGAGCGAACACACCGCCGCCTGGCTGCGCGACGCCGTGCACACCAGCCTGCCGGTGCTGGGCATCTGCTACGGCCACCAGCTGCTGGCCCACGCGCTGGGCGGCACCGTGGACGACCACCCCGGCGGCCTGGAAAGCGGCACCACCGTCATCTGGCGCCAGCCCGAGGCCGACCACGACCCCCTGTTTGCCGACCTGCCCAGCCACTGGAACGCCCAGGTCTCGCACCGCCAGACCGTGAGCCAGCTGCCCCATGGGGCCGTGCTGCTGGCGCACAACCGCTTCGAACCACACCACGCCTTCCGCTTTGGCGCCTGCGCCTGGGGGGTGCAGTTCCACCCCGAATTCATGCCCGAAGCCACCCGCACCTACCTGCTGCACCAGACCGTGGCCCTCACCGAACAAGGCCTGGACCCCCAGCGCATGCAGACCGAGGTGCAACCCACCCCCGAGGCCGCCAGCCTGCTGGGCCGCTTTGCCACCTGGGTGGCCACCCACCGCAACACCGCGGTGCGCCCCGCGGCCACCGCCGCGCCTGCGCCCGTCCCCGCCTGAACCGGAGCCGCCCGTGAACCCGCCAGCACGGGTGCGGCGCATCGCCCACCTGGACATGGACGCGTTCTACGCGTCCGTGGAGTTGCTGCGCTACCCCCAGCTCAAAGGGCTGCCGGTGGTCATTGGCGGCGGACGGCGGCGCGAAGACGACGCGCTGCTGACCCAACACCCCCCCACCGACACCGACGCCCCCGGCCAGCACCTGCGCCGCATCCCGGTGGACGCCTTCCCGCGCCTGCGCAGCTACACCGGGCGCGGCGTCATCACCACCGCCACCTACGCCGCTCGGCAGTTTGGCGTGGGCTCGGCCATGGGCCTGATGAAAGCCGCCAAGCTCTGCCCCGACGCCGTCCTGCTGCCGGTGGACTTTGACGAAATCCGCCGTTACTCCCGCACCTTCAAGGCCATCGTGACCGACATCGCGCCGCTGATGGAAGACCGCGGGGTGGACGAGGTGTACATCGACTTCACCGACGTGCCCGGCGGCCAGCGCGAGGGCGGGCGGGTGCTGGCGCGGCTGATCCAGAAGTGCATCTTCGACGCCACCGGCCTCACCTGCTCGGTGGGCGTGGCCCCCAACAAGCTGCTGGCCAAGATGGCCAGCGAGTTCAACAAGCCCAATGGCATCAGCGTGCTGCACGAGGCCGACCTGCAAAGCCTGATCTGGCCGCTGCCGGTGCGCAAGGTCAACGGCATCGGACCCAAGGCCGAGGAAAAACTGGCCGCCCTGGGCGTGCACACCATTGCCGACCTGGCCGCCCAAGACCCGCAGCATCTGCGCGAACACTTCGGCCCCGCCTACGGGGCCTGGTTGCACGACGCCGCCTGGGGCCGCGACGACCGCCCGGTGGTGACGCACAGCGAGCCGGTGAGCATCAGCCGCGAAACCACCTTCGAGCGCGACCTGCACGCCGTGCGCGACAAGGCGGAGCTGGGGGCCATCTTCACCCGGCTGTGTGAACAGGTGGCCGACGACCTGGCCCGCAAGGGCTACGCCGGGCAGACGGTGGGCATCAAGCTGCGGTTTGCCGACTTCAAGATCGTCACCCGCGACCACACCCTGCCCCACCCCGTGCGCACCGCCGCCGAGCTGCGCCAGGCCGCGGGCCAGGCCCTCAAGCGCGCCCCGCTGGCCCGCCCGCTGCGCCTGCTGGGCGTGCGCGTGGGCAAGCTGGTGCAGGGCGACGGAAATTTTGAAGAAAAAACGCCTTTGGCGCTTTCAGAACAAGCGCAAGGCGCTCTGTTTTTTTAAGTGACCTGACCAACGACCTGGAACGCGGCACGGGCACTCGCAACCGGCGCACCATCGCTGGAAATCAGTGCCGTGGCAACGGCCAGACGACTGCCCACCTTGACCACATTCACCTCAGCCTCCAACCAGGCTCCGAGCTTCGCTGTGCCCACGTAGTCGAGTCCCAGGCTCGTCGTGGTCATGCGCAACGGAGGGTCTTGAGAGGTTGCCGTCACGTAACCCAACGACACGTCCGCCAAGGTGGCCAGCAGACCACCATGAGCCGTCCCGGACGAATTGGTGTGCCTGGGCTCAACGCGGATGCCGACGACAAAGCCTTTGCCCAGCGGCTTACAAAAGTAGGGGCCGGTGGCGTCCAAAAACGGGCTGCTGCGAAACAGCGGCACAAAGCTCTCGGGGCAGGCAGCAGGGCTCTCTGTGGTTGCGTTGGTTTCCATGTCGTCTCATTCCCTGGTTCAGGTGCACACGCCGTCATCTTCGCACCCTCGGTGCCCCTCACCTTTTAGCCCCATAAACCCCATAAAATTCATGCTTTAATTTGATTTTTTGCTTGTATGATGCAGAAATTCAAATGAAAACATGAATCATGCTGGTCGAATTCACCGTTTCGAACTACCGCAGCATCCATGAACCCCAAACATGGAGCATGGTGGCCGCCCCGGCTTTGAAGGAATGGGAAGACCGCAACACCTTCCCGGCGCCGCCCCCTGCCAAAAACATGCGGCTGCTGCGTTCCGCCGCGCTGTATGGTCCCAATGCCGCAGGCAAGAGCACACTGATCCAAGCCCTGGGTTTCATGCGGAATCAGGTGATCAATTCCGCCCGCGAGTCTCAACAGGGCGACTTGATTCCGGTGGTGCCCTTCAAGCTGACGGCTGCCGCTCGCGCCGCGGACTCCGAGTTTTCTGCACAGTTCATCGAATCGGGCGTGCGGTATGAGTACGGATTTCGGTGCAACGCCGTGCGCTTTACCGAGGAGTGGCTGTACGCCTACCCCACCTCTCGGGCACAAAAATGGTTTCACCGGGTGTACGACCCCCAAACGGACAAGGACGCATACGCCCCGTTCTCAGAGCACTTTTTGGGCGGGCAACAGCGACATGTGTGGGCCAGAGAAACCCGGGGCAACGCCTTGTTCCTGTCGCGCTGCATGCAAAGCAACAACACCCAGTTGAAACCAGTGTTC
>DASUON010000205.1:0-3258 GCA_036276615.1 Burkholderiaceae bacterium | reverse complement strand
TGCCCACCACGCCCCCAACACCCTCAGCGCCCTCAACGACCTGAGGGCACGCCCTTGTTGGCCAGCTGGTCGGCCCGCTCGTTGCCCGGGTCCCCGGCATGGCCCTTGACCCAATGCCACTCGATGCGATGCCCGCCGCCGGACACCAATGCATCCAGCTCGCGCCACAGGTCGGCGTTCTTGACGGGCTGCTTGGCCGCGGTCACCCAGCCCTTGGCCTTCCAGCCGTGAATCCATTCGGTGATGCCCTTGCGCACGTACTCGCTGTCCAGGTGCAGCTTGACCTGGCAGGGGCGTTTGAGGGCCTGGAGGGCCTGGATCACCGCCATCAACTCCATGCGGTTGTTGGTGGTGGCGGACTCACCGCCACACAGCTCTTTCTCATGAGGCCCGGAGCGCATCAGCACACCCCAGCCACCGGGTCCGGGGTTGCCTTTGCAGGCCCCGTCCGTGTAAATGACAACCTGATTCAAATCTGACTTTCGTTCGAAGAATGGGCCGCCCCCCGTGGAGCCACGCTCACGCGCGGACCCCGGGCGGCTGAATACGGTTTCCAGGCAGGCCCCAGCAGGCGCATGCCGCGCACACGCTTGACGGCCACCATGGCGTAACCGGCCCCGAGTATCGGCCACCAGCGGCGGCCACCGCGGTCCATCCATTCGTAGCGCTGCAACCAACGCTCCGACTGAACCGCCGGGTGGTACAGGCCAAAGCGCACGGTGTCCACCTCCAGGCCCAGCAGCCGCATCCAGTCGCGCAGGCGCCAGTGCCCGATGAACTCGCCCGAGCGGGGCAGGAACAAGGTCCGCTGGGCCAGCCGCTGCAGCCCCAAGCGATCGTACAGGTGGGATCGATGCTGCCTCAGCCCCCAAAGGCTGAGCGGGTTGAGGCCGGTGACCACCACCCGCCCTTCCGGGCGCAGCACACGCTCCACCTCCCGCAGCACCTCGTGCGGGTCGGCGCTTTGCTCCAGGGTGTGGGGCAGCACCAACAGGTCCATGCTGTTCTCGGGCAGCGGCAGCGCGGCCGGGTCGCACACCAGCAGCGCGGGCATGGCCGGGACCACACCGGCCACCGGCATCACCCGCGCCGTGGCGGTGTGGGTGTGCACCATCCAGCGGTGCGGCATGCGGTTGGCGGCCAAGGCGTCCATTTCGGGAACGCCCAACTGGGCGGCGTTGAACCCGAACACATCCGCCAGCAACTCGGCCAGACAGGCTTGCTCCCACGCCAACAAGCGCTGCCCGGGGGCGGTCTGCCACCAATCGTCCAAACCTATAATTTCGCGCTGCATGTGCTGGCTGAACCTTTTGTCGTTCGGCGTATCCAGTGCGCATCATGCCGCAGAGTGCCGCCATGCACCGGGCAACCTCCATCTTCTGTCTGCTTTGCCCATGCAACTTGTCCCCCTGCCCGCATTTGCCGACAACTACATCTGGGTGCTCCACCACCAGGGCGAAGCGGTGGTGGTGGACCCGGGCGATGCATCGGTGGTGTCGGCGTGGCTGGCATCGCAGTCGGTTCGGCTGACCCACATCCTGGTCACCCACCACCATGCCGACCACACGGGCGGCGTGGCCGAACTGCACAACCAGCACAACGCCACCGTGTGGGCTCCGGCCACCGAATGCCCGCAACTGGCTGCCCAACGTGTGGCCGACGGCCAAACCATGAACCTGCTGGGCCAGCACTGGCAGGTGCTGGACGTGCCCGGCCACACCGCCGGGCACGTGGCCTACCACTGCACCGGTTCGCCCGGGTGGCTGTTTTGTGGCGACACCTTGTTTTCGGGCGGGTGTGGGCGTTTGTTCGAAGGGTCCCCCTCACAAATGTGGGCTTCGCTGCAAAAGCTGGCCGCCCTGCCCGATGACACCTTGGTGTGCGCGGCCCACGAGTACACGCTGTCCAACCTGCGTTTTGCGCTGGCCACCGAGCCTGACAACGCCGAACTGGCCCACTGGATGCAACGCTGCCAACAACGGCGCGAAGCGGGCCAACCCACCCTGCCCACCACCGTGGGCACCGAAAACGCCATCAACCCCTTCCTGCGTGCCCATCGGCCTGCCTTGCAGGCCGCGGCACAGGCCTGGGCCCTTCAGCACCCGGAGGTGCTGGCGCGCCACGCCGGGTTGGATGCCCCCACGCGGTCGTTTGCACTGCTGCGTGAATGGAAAAACCTGTTCTGACCATGATTCATTCCTCTGAGGGCCGCGGCCCGTCGGCCCCTTGGCGCCTGTGGCTGCTGAGCGTTTGCCTGTGTGGGTTGGCCCTGCTGAGCGGCTGCAACACCCTGCCCACAAACGGCGCTTCTGCGGGGTCCGGCTCGGGCATCCAAGTGGATGCATCCTCCGGCACCGCGGCCCCGCAAGCGGACCGCAGCACACGCCGCAGCGCGGGTCCACTGTGGCCATCCGACACGCTGCAACCCATTCAACCCGGGTCGGCCTACAGCCTGACGGTGACCTCGCTCACCCCGCCGGCCGACCTCTGGGACCGCATCCGCCGTGGCTTTGCCATGCCCGACCTGGAAGGCGACCTCGTGCGCGACCGGGTGGACTGGTACACCAGCCGCCCCGACGATGTGTTCCGCATGACCGAACGGTCTCGCAAGTACCTCTTCCACATCGTCGAAGAGCTGGAGCGGCGCGACATGCCCACCGAACTGGCCTTGCTGCCCTTCATCGAAAGCGCCTTCAACCCCCAGGCCGTCTCCAGCGCCAAAGCGGCGGGCATGTGGCAGTTCATGCCCGCCACCGGCAAGGACTTTGACCTCAAGCAGAACATCTTCCGCGACGACCGGCGCGACGTGCTGGCCTCCACCCGGGCCGCGCTGGACTACCTGCAGATGCTTCACGACATGTTCAACGACTGGCACCTGGCGCTGGCCGCCTACAACTGGGGCCAGGGCAGCGTGAAAAAGGCCATCGAACGCAACCAGAAGAAGGGCCTGCCCACCGGGTACGCCGACCTCAACATGCCCATGGAAACGCGCATGTACGTGCCCAAGCTGCAAGCGGTGAAGAACATCATTGCCAGCCCCGCCGAGCACAACGTGCGCCTGCCCCTGATCGAGAACCACCCGTTCTTCGACACCGTGGCGCTGGACCGTGACCTGGACGTGACGCTGGCGGCCCGGCTGGCCGAGCTGGACGAGGAGGACTTCCGCGCCCTCAACCCGTCCATTCACCGCCCCGTGATCCTGGCGGCAGGCACCCCCAACATCCTGCTGCCCTGGGAGAACGCGGCCATTTTCAAACG
>DASUON010000204.1:0-9763 GCA_036276615.1 Burkholderiaceae bacterium | reverse complement strand
ACGCCGGTGATGAGTTCCAGCTGGCTTTCGCTGTAGTCGGTGGTGATGTGGGGGTGGGTCAGGGCCGAGCCCAAGGCCAGCGGGTGCGGCGTCAGGGCCAGGCCACCGTCGGGACGGGCCCGCAGGCTTTCCTTCTCGATGCCCCGTCGCATGCCCAGCAGCCGCTGCTCAGTCAGGCGGTGCAGGGCCGTGCCAGGGTCCAGGGATGCGGGGGCGGAGAAGGTCTTGGCGCTCATGGGCTGGGAACTTACCATGCCGAGTACAGGCCAGCGTGACGCCGGTTTTTGCCGTTTCTGTTACGGTGGTATGGTTGCTGGCATGACTTCCATTCGTTCCACACACCTTCTTTTCACTGTCGCGCTGGCCGTGGCGGGGCCTTCCGTCTGGGCACAAACCACCGCGGCAGCGTCGGTGGAAACCCTGTCCAACGGCGTCAAGATCCAGCACATCACGGTGGGCACCGGCCCGCAGCCGTCCTACAAGGACACCGTGAAGGTGCACTACCGCGGCACGCTGGCCGACGGCAAGGAATTCGACAGCTCGTACAAGCGCAATGCGCCAGCCACCTTCCCGCTGTCCCGCGTGATCCCGTGCTGGACTGAAGGCGTTGCACGTTTGCGCGTGGGCGGCAAAGCGGTGCTGACCTGCCCACCCGCCAGCGCCTACGGCGAGCGAGGCGCGCCCGGAGCTGTGCCACCCAACGCCACCTTGACCTTCGAGGTGGAACTGCTGGGCATTGGCGGTTGAGTGCAGCGGTGAACGTTCAGCCCCCTTTACTGCATTCACAAAGCGTTCACAATATCACCCCATGAACCATCATCGCGACGAGCCTGAGTTCGGGGCCACCGGCCAGTTTGAGCTGACCGGGGTGTACTTCGTGGACAAGAAGGCCGAGTCCTCCTTTGCGACCACGCTGGGCATGGACCGGATCAAAACCCTGCTGATGGTCGGCATCGGGCCCGCACACCTGAAGGTGCTGACCCAATTGGCCGCCCATCGGCGCTCGGACGTGGACGTGACGCTGATCCACCCGTGGTCACACCTGACCCACCCGGCCATGGTGCCGGGTTTTGTGGCGGGACACTACCCCCTGGAGGCGTGCCAGATCAACCTGCAGGCGCTGTTGCGTGAAGCAGGGGTGCGCTGGATCAACGCACGCTGCGGTGGTCTGGACGCCAGCACCAACTCGGTCATGCTGGACTATGGCGGCAGTGGTCCCTCCCTCAGCGCGACCAACGCCGGGGTCATGGTGCCCCGACCGGCCATGCTGACCTACGACTTCCTGAGTGTGGACAGCCACACCGCCATGGAGCGCCGCCACCTGGATGCCCTGCTGCCCGGGGCCAGCGAACACGGCCTGCTGGCCTTGCCCTGCGAACAGTTCGTCAACCGCTGGTCGCAGTGGCTGCAACGGCTCAAGGCGCAGCCCGGCAAGGCATGGAACGTGTCGGTGGTGGGGGCCGATGCTGCGGCGCTGGAGCTGCTGTTTGCCATGCAGCAAGGCTTGCTGAAAGTGGGCATCCTGGCCCATCTCCGTCTGCTGACGCACGGAACGGAACTGGCCTCGGGCTTTTCTGCCGGGGTGCAGAAGCGGTTGATGGCCCGGCTTGAACACCACCACATCGACGTGTTCGCCCAGCGGTGTGCACGCATCCACGCCGATGCCGTGGAACTGGACGATGGCCAGCGCCTGCCTTCCGACCTGACCCTGATCGCCACCGGCGCCTGCGCACCCGACTGGCTGCAACACAGTGGCCTGGCCCAGGACAGCCAGGGCCTCATCCAGGTCAACAGCCAGCTGCAAAGCGTGTCGTACCGCAACGTGTTTGCGTCCGGTGCCGTGGCCACCCGGGCCGACCGTCCCGGCGCCGCAGGCATGCAAGCCGACAACGTGGGCAGTGACCTTGCCATCAACCTGCTGGCGTCGTTGACCGAACAGCCCCTGTCGGAACACAAGCCCGCCGACCGGGCCATCCAGGTGATTGCCTGCGGCCCCGGGCACGCCATTGCCCAGTGGGGTTGGCTCCACGGCGAGGGCCGCTGGGCCTGGGGCCTGCGCGAAAAGCAGGACCGCGCCTTTGTGGCGCAGTTCAAACGCTGAGCGTCAGCCGCGCACCGTGAGCCGGGCGGCTTGCCCGGCGGGTGCGGGCAACACGGTACCCACCTCGGCCGCCTGTTCAAAGCCATGGCGGCGGAACACGGCCAGCACCTCGTCCACCGATGCTGCGCTGCAGGACACCAGCAACCCACCGCTGGTTTGCGGGTCGCTCAGCAGCGCCTGGTCCACCGGCGTCAGCCCGTCGCCCAGGGCCACCTCGGCCCCATACGCCGCCCAATTGCGACCGGACGCCCCGGTGACCATGCCCTGGGCCACGAGGTCGCGCACACCGGGCAGCAGCGGCACCCGGGGCCAGTCGATCCGGATCCCGCACCCCGCACCGCGGGCCAGCTCCAGCGCATGCCCGGCCAGACCGAACCCGGTCACGTCGGTGAGGGCATGCACCCCGGACAAGGCCGCCAGCTCGGGGCCGGGACGGTTCAGGCGGGTGGTGTTGGCAATCATCTGAGCGTAACCATCGGCGTCCAGCGCGTTTTTCTTGAGGGCGGCGGACAGCACGCCCACCCCCAGGGGTTTGCCCAGCACCAGGCGGTCGCCCACCCGGGCGTCGGCGTTGCGCTTGACGCGCGAGGGGTGCACCAACCCCATCACCACCAAACCGTAAATGGGTTCCACCGAGTCGATGGTGTGCCCGCCCGCGATGGGGATGCCCGCGTCACGGCACACGCTTTGCCCACCTTCCAGGATGCGGCCAATGGTCTGCACACTCAGCACGTTGATGGGCATGCCCACCAAGGCCAGCGCCATGATGGGGGTTCCGCCCATGGCGTACACATCCGAAATGGCGTTGGTGGCCGCGATGCGACCGAAGTCGAACGGGTCGTCCACGATGGGCATGAAAAAGTCGGTGGTGGCGATCAGCGCCTGCTCATCGTTCAACCGGTACACCGCCGCATCGTCCGCGGTTTCGATGCCCACCATCAGCTCAGGGGGCAAGGGCATGCCCGGCATGCGTTGGAGGATGTCGGTCAGCACCCCTGGGGCAATCTTGCAACCACAGCCCCCGCCGTGGGACAACGAGGTCAGGCGCGGTTCTTCCGGGCGGGCAGAGGGGTTGGAGGGGGCAACGGGTTCGGACATGGCGCAATGGAAGGACGTGGACACAAGGGCGCCCACCGGGGCGCTCGCAAGGTGGATTGTGCGGTAACGAGAAACCGCCCCAGGGCGCGGGCGGTGGCGGTCTGACAACAGGTGTTGACGTCTTCATGCACTCGACCGTGCCCGGTGTTGGCGAGCCGGAGGGCAGGCGATACGATCGTTCCATCACAGGGATGTGACATGAAGCCACACAGAGTGAACACACCACAGTCACCGTGACCACAACGAGACAAGCCCCTGACATCGCCCATGGCCAGCAACCCATTCCTCCAAACCGTGTCAGGCACACCACCCCGGCTGGGTCGTTTTGAACTGGTTCAACTGCTGGGCCGTGGTGCCCAGGCCGCCGTGTGGCTGGCCCACGACCCGCTGCTGGAGCGTGACGTGGCCCTCAAGCTGCTGCATGCGCCCGCCGACGGCAGCCTGCCGCCCGAGGCCCAGCAATGGCTCAAGGAGGCCCGCAACCTCAGCCGCCTGACGCACCCGCACATCGTCACCCTGTTCGAGGCCGACGTGTACGACGGCCGCCCGGGCTTGGTGCTGGAATACGTCAACGGCCCGTCGCTGGCCCACCGGCTCAGGACCGACGGTGCCCTGCCCGCCCCCCAGGCGGTGGCCCTGATGCTGGAGGTGCTGGATGCGCTGGCCACCGCCCACGCCCAAGGCGTGGTGCACCGCGACCTCAAGCCCGCCAACATCCTGCTGGACCCCCAGGGGCATGCCAAGGTCAGTGACTTTGGCTTGGCCCTGCGCCTGAGCGGCACCCAGGCCGCGGCGCTGCCCCCCGGGGTGGAAGGCACGCCCGGTTACCTGTCGCCGGAAGCGGCCCGCGCCCAGCCGCCCGCCCCTGTGAGCGATGTGTTCAGCGCCGGGCTCATCCTGGCCGAGCTGCTCACCGGCCAGCCCGTGGTGGCCGAGACCGACCCGTTCCGGGCCATCTACCGGGCCGCGCACGAGGACCTGACGCTGCCACCCCACCCCGACCACCCGGTGGACGACGGCCTGCGGGCCCTGATCCACCGCGCCCTGGCGCGCGACCCCTCGCTGCGCTTTGCCGATGCGGCCGCCTTTGCCGACGCCCTGCGCCAGTGGGCCAGCCAGGCCGAGGTGGACGACAGCAGCGACGGCCAAAGCGCCACCCTGGCCTTCCTGCTGCGCCGCATGAAGCGCAACAGCGACTTTCCGGCCATGTCCGAGCAGATCATCCGGGTGCAGAACCTGGCCAGCTCCGAGACCGAAAGCCTCAACGGGCTGACCAACGAAATCCTGAAAGACGTGGCGCTGACCAACAAGGTGCTGCGCATCGTCAACTCGGCCCACTTCAGCCATGTGGGGGCGGGGAACATCAACACCGTGTCGCGGGCGGTCAGCCTCATCGGGTTTTCGGGCATCCGCAACGTGGCCACCAGCCTGGTGCTGCTGGACCACATGGAGAGCAAGGCCCACGCCAACCAGCTCAAGGGCGAGTTCCTGCGGGCCTTGCTGGCAGCGTCGCTGGCGTCGGACCTGCGCCCGGCCCAGCGCGAAGCCGAAGAGGTGTTCATCGGGGCCCTGTTCCAGAACCTGGGCCGCATGCTCACCGAGTTCTACCTGCCCGACGAAGCCCAGCAGGTGCGCCAGGCCATGGCCCCACCGCAACAGCTGAGCGAGGAACTGGCCTCGCGAACCGTGCTGGGCCTGTCGTTCGAGGGCCTGGGCCAGGGCGTGGGCCGGGCCTGGGGCCTGCCCGACACCTTGCTCAAGCTCATGCGCAAGCCCTTGGCCGCCCCCCCGATGCGCCAACCCGCCGACGTGCAGGAGCGCATGCAATGGGTGACGGTGGCCGCCAACGACATGGCGGACGCCTTCCTCAACGCCCCCGACGACCAGCTGGCCACCCAGCTGCGCAAGACCGCGGCCCGCTACGCCGGGGTGCTGGGGTCCAGCACCGACCAGCTCGAATCCGCCGCCCGCCTGGCCCGCGACAAGCTGGCCGCCACCGCCCAGGCCATTGGCCTGAGGGTGCCCGCCAACGCCCCCGGTGCTCGGCTGCTCAAACCGCCGTCACAACCCCTGGGGGCCTCGGCGAACCTGGTCGTGCCCGGCACCACCGAGCTGCATGCCACGGTGCATGCCAGTGTGGGCGCCGGGGCGGTGACACCGCCTGCCCCCCCTGCGGCGCCCCCGGTGGAGGCCCCGCCCGCACCGTCGGCCTCCAGTCAGCGCAAGCAGGCCGATGAAACCGCCTCGCTGCTGGCGCAAGGCATCCAGGATGTGACCAACGCCATGATGGACGAGGGTTTCAAGCTCAACGACGTGCTGCGCATGATCCTGGAAGCCATGTACCGGGCCCTGGGCTTCCGGCAGGTGGTGTTCTGCCTGAAAGACCCCCGCAGCGGCCTGATTCAGGGGCGGCTGGGCCTGGGCACGGGGGCCATGGACGCCGCCAAGGTGTTCCGCGTGGACCTCAGCGACCCACGCAACCTGTTTGCGCTGGTGTGCAACAAGGGGCTGGACACCCTGATCCACAACGCCGCCGACCCCAAGGTCATGAACAACCTGCCCGCGTGGTACCGCCAGCACATCAACGCGCCGTCGTTCATGCTGCTGCCCATGCAGTCCAAGGGCAGCCCCTACGGGCTGATCTACGCCGACCAGGCGCAGGCCGACGGCATCGTGCTGGACGACAAGGGCCTGTCCCTGCTGAAGACGCTGCGCAACCAGGCGGTCATGGCCTTCCGCCAAGCCCAAAAAGGCTGACGCCCTGAGGAAACTTCAAAAACAATAGCTGCTTACGCTTTCATATAAAGCGCTAGAAGCCATTTTTATATTGAATTTTTCCTCGACTTCTCAGGTCCCTGGCACGTTGCGGTCGCCCCCCAGTTGCAGGGGCCGGTCCTCAAACTCGGTGTTCAGCACCACCGTGCTGGTGGTGCGGGCCACCCCGGCAATGGCCTTGATCTGGTAGAGCACATCCTCCAAGGCGCGGGCGTGGGTGACGCGGATCTTGGCCATGAAGTCGTATTCACCGGCCACGCTGTGCAGCTCCAGCACCTCGGGCATGGCCCGCAGGCGCGGAGCCACCTCCCGGCAGTGGATGCCGCCATCGTTGCGGATGGCCACAAAGGCGGTGAAGTTCAGCCCCACGCGCTCAGGGGCCACGCGCAGCGAAAACCGCTCGATCACCCCGCGCTCCACCATCTTGCGCACCCGCTCGTGCACCGCCGCGGTGGACAACCCCACCTCCGCCCCCACATCGGCGTAGGAACGTCGGCTGTCTCCACTCAAGGCCGAAAGAATTCTGGCATCCACATCATCAATCTGTAAATTCATCGAACAAACCTGGAGTTTCCGCGTTAAACTGGCCCACAACCCACCACATCAGTAAATTTTCCGGCCAAACACCCATCATGACAGACATGATTCAGCCACACCATCCCGCAAGTCACCCTTCATCCAGCCGAAAAGGGCCGCTGGTGGTGGCCCTGCTGCTGGTTTACGTGGTGTGGGGCACCACCTATTTTGGACTGTCGGTGGCCTTGAAAACCATGCCGCCCTTGTTCATGAACGCCAGCCGCTTCCTGGCCGCCGGGTGCCTGATGCTGCTGCTGGCCCGACGCCAAGGTGCCGCCTGGCCCACCGCAGCCCAGTGGCGGCAATCCGCCCTCATCGGTTGTCTGATGGTGTTTGTGGCCATGAACCTGGTGGGGTTTGCCCAAAAAATGGGCATCGGCTCCGGCCTGATGGCCACGGTGGTGGCCACCATGCCCATGTGGCTGACGCTGTGGACCCGCCTGGGTGGGGCCCAGGTTTCCGCCACCAGCTGGGTGGCCCTGGGCTTGGGGGTGGCGGGGGCAGGCCTGCTGGCCCTGGAAGGCGACTTTTCGGCCACCTGGCTGGGCGGGCTGCTGGCCTTTGGCGCCCCCCTGGCCTGGAGCCTGGGCTCCTACCTGTCCAAACACGCCGACCTGCCGCCAGGCCCCATGGCCCCCGCCACCCAATGGCTGTGCGGCGGCGTTCTGGGGGCCGCCACGTCGCTGGCGTTGGAGCCGGTGTCGGCGTGGTCTCACATCAGCACCACCTCGTGGCTGGCCTGGCTGTACCTGGTGGTGATGGGCACCCTGGTGGCCCTCAATGCCTACCTGTGGCTGCTGCAAAACACCTCGGCCACGCTGGCGGGCAGTTATTCGTTCGTCAACC
The DNA here is from genome assembly GCA_036276615.1 of Burkholderiaceae bacterium. Lineage (GTDB taxonomy): Bacteria > Pseudomonadota > Gammaproteobacteria > Burkholderiales > Burkholderiaceae_C > UBA2334. The sequence continues at coordinate 2,367 of DASUON010000204.1, read as the reverse complement.
CGGCGGTGGCCCTGCTGGTGGGCGTGGCCTTGGGCGGCGAACAACTCACCGGCTGGGTCTACCTGGCCCTGCCGCTGATCGTGGCCGCCCTGGTGCTGCTGCTGTTCGGGCCGCAGTGGGTGGCGTCGTTGCGCCGCCTCAAACGCACGGTGCAGCCCCTTCGCTGATCAGGCCGCCCTGGGGCGGCAGCGTCCCCACGCCACCATGCCCATCAATCCCGCCAGCAGCCACAGCGCCCATTCACTCAGCGTGGGCACGCCCGACACGTCGGCCCCCACCCCCAGACCCACCGGGTCGTCGATGGTGCCGTTGAGCGTCCAGTCGTTGTCCCCCTTTTGGCCGTCGGTCAGCACGTAGGTCACCGTGCCCGCGTTGCGGTCGATGGTGGCGGGGAACACAAACCATTGGCTGCTGGTGTCGGTGGCCGCTTGCTTGCCGTACTTGTAGAGCCGTGCCCCCGCCGGGATGCTGCTGAAGCGCAGCACCACCGTCGCCTGGCTGCCCAGGGTACCCCCGGTCAGCACCACCTTGGTGGCCCCCCCTGAGAACGTGACCCCCGCCGGAGCCGGGGCCGGCAAGGCGATGAACCCCGACGTGGCGGTGCTCACCTGCCAGTTGTTGGTGGTGGCCGCCTGGATGGCCCCCACCACCCCGTTGGTCCCGGGGATGGTTTCAAACGGGGCGGAACAGGTGGCGTGGGTACCGCCGTTGCTGCTGCCGCTGCACGTCCAACCCCAGGCGCTGCTGCCAGCGGTCACCGCGCTGGCGGTGCCACCGTTGGTGGCGCACAGATTGGCGCTGGCCGGGGTGTAGGCACTGGCGGTGTTGGCCGCGCTGCCGCAGGCACCGTTGACCACGGGGATGAACTGCGCCGTCACGGCCTTGGCACTGGTCACGTTGCTCAGGCTGCACGCGCCCGTGCCCGTGCAGTCGCCACTCCAATGGCCAAAGGTGTAACCGGCATTGGGGGCGGCGGAGCAGGTGGCGTTGCTGCCGTGGGACACGGGGTTGGGCGAACAACTCACCGAGCCCCCGGCCAGCGGGTTGGCGGTGAGGGTGATGGTGTAGGTGTTGAGGGTGAAGGACGCGGCCACCGCGCAGTCGGCGGTGACCGCGCTGGTGGTGTAGGTGCCGCCGCTCAGGCTGCCGCCGCACGTGCCGCCCACGCTGGCGGTGTAACCGCTGTTGGCGGTGACGGTGAAGGCGGGCTGCGCGTTGTAAGCCACCACTTGCGCGGTGTTGGGGCTGATGCTGCCGTTGGCCCCGGCACTGGCGGTGACGGTGTAGCCGTGACCCGCACTGCACGCATTGGCTGCGGTGCTGGTGCCGCCGTTCTGCCCGTTGCAGCCCCAGGTGTAGCTGCTGTTGCCCGTGGTCACGCTGGTGGGCGTGCCGCTACTGCACAGGTTGGCACTGGGCGCGGTGGTCACCAGTGCGGCGTTGCTGGAACTGCCACAAGTGCCGTTGACAGGCGCGGCCAGGGTGGTGACGGCCACGTTGGCCACGGTGCTGGGGTTGCCCGCCCCGTCCAGGGCCACGAAGTACAGCACATAGGCGGTGCTGGGGGTCAAGCCGCTGAGGGTGAGGGTGGCGGCGGTGTTGGCCACCAGGGCCAGGTTGTTGGCGGCCACCACGGTGACGCCGCCGTAGTTGACCCCGGCCTGCACTTCGGCGGCGGTGGGCGCGGCAGCGCCTGCGGGCACCAGCACCCAATACCCGGTGCCAGTTTCATCGGCGGTGACACTCAGGCTGGCCCCGACATGGCTGGGGCCGGTGCTGATGCTGGGGCCGGTGACGGTGGGGGCGGTGATGTCGGCAAAGCTGGCCGACACCGTGCAACTGGCGGTGACGGCGTTGGTGGTGTAGGTGCCACTGCTCAGGCTGCCGCCGCACGTGCCGCCCACGCTGGCGGTGTAACCACCGCTGGGGGTGACGGTGAACGCGGGCGTGGCGTTGTAGGCCACCACCTGCGTGGTGTTGGGGCTGATGCTGCCATTGGCCCCGGCACTGGGGGTGACGACGTAACCACGGCCTGCCGAACAGGCATTGGCTGCGGTGCTGGTACCGCCGTTCTGGCCATTGCAGCCCCAGGTGAAATCGCTGTTGCCCGGGGTCACGCTGGTGGCATCTCCGGTGCTGCACAGGTTGGCCGCGGGCGCGGTGGTCACCAGCGCGGGGTTGCTGGCGCTGCCGCAGGCACCGTTGACTTTCGCCGCAAAGTGGGCCGTCACGCTGACGGTGCCCGTGACACCGGTCAGGGAGCAACTCGCCCCCGAACACCCGCCACTGAAGCCGGTGAAGGTGTAGCCACTGTTCGGCGTGGCGGTGCAGGTGGCATTGCCGCCATGGGTGACGGGATTGGGCGAG
>DASUON010000203.1:0-2073 GCA_036276615.1 Burkholderiaceae bacterium | reverse complement strand
CGGTAGTTCACATGCGTGAGCATCAGCACGGCCAGGTCAGGTCCGGCGGCGGCAATGTCCGCGGCCACGGCCTCGGGTGCGCCGTCGTGGTCCATCAGCCGCAGCTCCAGCCCGCGTTCGCGGCACAGGCCCTCGGCAATGTAGAGGTCGGTGGGGAAGTTGCTGCGTTCGCTCAACACCACCTTGCGCTGGGGCGTGCCGGTTTTTGCCGCGTTGTCCGCGGCGATGTGCAGGGCCGCGCTCAGCACCTTGAACAGGTTGACCGAGGTGCTGTCGGTGGCCACCACTTCACCCGGGCCGGCCCCGATGAGGCGGGCGATCTGGTCACCCACCTTTTGCGGCAGGGCAAACCAGCCCGCGGTGTTCCAGCTCTGGATGAGGTCGTGGCCCCATTCGGCGGTGACGGCCTGGGCCACGCGGGCCGGGGTGGCCGCGGGCATGGCCCCCAGCGAGTTGCCGTCCAGGTACAGGGTGCCGGGCGGGATGGAGAACTGCTCGCGCAAGGCGCGCAGCGGGTCGGCTGCGTCCAGCGCACGGCAGTGCTCTGGGGTGATGGGGGTGTTGATGGCGGTCATGGCCGCGAAAGTTAGCACCGGCTTTTGGCCCGCGGTGTCGGTTAATAGCGACACCGGGCGCAGGGGTTTTGTGCTTTTGGGGTGAGGGGCGTGGCCGGGCAGTGAGGTGTGGTGAGGTGGTGGGGTGGCTGCCTGTTGCACCGCGCAAAATCAACCCCTCTCCAATGTTTCGGATGCAGATGTTTGCAGGCATCAAATCACGCTTCAAGTTCCGCGCTGGTCGGGTGGTGGAGGGCAGCCTGTGGCTTCTGGAAGGGCTGACTGCCGTGGGGCTGGTCAGCGGCGCGGTGCTCGTGGCGGCCATCGGCAAGCTGGTGCTGGGCGGCTTGCTGGGGGTGTTGGGTTTGGGCGTGTGGGCGCGCATGCACCGCCGGATGCGGCGGCGCCAAGCCCGGCCTCCCGTGCAGGGCGGAATTTCAGAATAAAAAGTGCACCTAGCGCTTTTTTATCAAGCGCAAGCAGCTATCAAAAGTGTAGTTCTCCTGGGTGCTGCCACCACCCAGCGGGCTCACCCCGTAGCGCCGTCAAACCCCCCGCAGCACCGCCCGCACCGGGCTGGCGTCGGCGGTCATCAGCTTCAGGGGCAGGGCGATCAGTTCGCAGTCGCCTTCGGGGGCGTGGTCCAGCACCAGGTTTTCCAGCACGCGCAGGCCGTGGCGGCGCAGCGCCTGGTGGGCGGGCAGGTCCTTGCTGTCGGCGGGGTCCACGCTGGCGCTGTCGGTGCCCAGCAGTTGCACGCCCAGGCTGGCCAGCCAGTCCACGGTCTCGGCGGCAAAGGCGGGCAGGGCGGGGTCGAACCGGTCCTGCGGCATGCGGGCATACACGCGCACCAGCACGCGGGGCGGCGGTGGGGCGCTGGCGTGGATGGCGTGGGCCAGGTGTTCGGGCCGCACCAGCGGGCCGCAGCCCAGCGCATGCACCACGCGGCAGGGGCCGATGAAGGGCTCCAGGCTCACCGCGCCAATGGCCGCGCCCTGGGCGTCGTAATGCAGCGGGGCGTCGGCATGCGCGCCCACGTGGGGCGAGAGGGTGATGGCGGCCACGTTGACCGGGCAGCCCGGCCCCAGCGTGGCCGACCACTGCTGGCTGTAGGCCGTGTCACCCGGGAACACGGGCGACGCGGCGTGGATGGGGGGTGAAATGTCCAGCAGCACGCCGGGGGGGAGGGGCGTGGCCCGCGAGGCGGTTTGGGCAGAGGGCATGCGCAGCCTGTGAACAGCGGGGCTCAGGCCAGCACGGCCTTGCAGGCGTTGATGCAGGCGGTGCACGACTCGCGGCAGGCCTTGCATTCGGCGTGCTGGTTTTCGTGCTTCTTGCACTCGGCTTCGCAGGCGGTGCAGGCCTCCAGGGCTACCTTGGCCAGGGCAGGGGTGAGTTTGGCGTTCTGGGCGGCCAGGTTTTGCAGGGCACCGCACAGGGCCAGCATTTGGTTCACGTTCTGGGCGCAGGCGGCCATGGCCTTGTCACCCTGACCCAGCAGCACCAGGCAGTGGGCCAG
>DASUON010000202.1:0-5049 GCA_036276615.1 Burkholderiaceae bacterium | reverse complement strand
ACCGCCCTCGCTCCACGGCACGCCCGAGCTGCCTGCACAGGCGTAGCAGGTGCAGGTTTCGTCCAGCGGGCGCTCGTCGGTCTTGTGGCGGGCGTTGCGGATCTTCAGGTCGCCGTAGCGGGTGAAGGTGTGGCCGTTGCGAGCATTGCGGGTGGGCATGACGCAGTCGAACATGTCGATGCCGTTCTGCACCCCGGCGATCAGGTCTTCCGGTGTGCCCACGCCCATCAGGTAGTGCGGCTTGTGGGGGGGCAGGCGGGGGCCAATGTGTTGGAGCACCCGCATCATGTCTTCCTTGGGCTCACCCACGCTCAGGCCGCCGACGGCAATGCCGGGGAAGTCCAGCGCCTCCAGCCCGTCCAGGGATTCGTCGCGCAGGTGCTCGAACATGCCACCCTGCACGATGCCGAACAGCGCGTTGGGGTTTTCCAGCCGGGCGAACTCGGTCTGGCAACGCTGGGCCCAGCGCAGGCTCAGTTCCATGGAGGCGCGGGCTTCGGCCTCGGTGGTGATCTGGCCCTTGGTCTTCTTGTCCACCGACAAATAGGGCGTGCACTCGTCGAACTGCATGACGATGTCGCTGTTGAGCACCGTCTGGATTTGCATGCTCACCTCAGGAGTGAGGAAGAGCTTGTCGCCGTTGACCGGGCTGGCAAAACGCACGCCTTCTTCGGTGATCTTGCGCATTTCGCCCAGGCTCCACACCTGGAAACCACCCGAGTCGGTCAGGATGGGTTTGTCCCATTTTTCGAAGGCGTGCAGGCCGCCGAACTGCTTGACCACGTCCAGCCCCGGGCGCATCCACAGGTGGAAGGTGTTGCCCAGGATGATCTGGGCGTCCATCTCGTGCAGGCTGCGCGGCATCACGCCTTTGACGGTGCCGTAGGTGCCCACGGGCATGAAGATGGGGGTTTGCACCACGCCGTGGTTGAGCGTGAGTTCGCCACGGCGCGCGTGGCTGCCCGTGTAGCCCTCGCGGGCGGGGTCTTGGGCGAGGATGCGGAATTGAAGCATGCGGAAACCAGAAGGGGCGTTCAGGACGCCCGGGGTTGCAAGGGGTCGCGTTCGGGGCCGGCCAGCTTGCGCCGGGGCAGGCCGCCTGCGGGGGCAGGGCCCAGGGCCGTCAGCACGGCCTTCATGGGCTCGTGGGAGCCGGCCAGGGCCGGGTCGGCGCGCAGGCGGCGTTCCTGGGCGGCCATGGCGTCGAAGATGGCGTGGGTCAGGGCACGGGCCACGCGTGAGCAGATGGCCCAGTCTTCGGCCTCCACCTGCGCATGGCGCGCGGCGGGGTTGTGGGGGTAGCGGTCGCGGTGCTCCAGCAGCCAGGCCAGGTGTTGTTCCACCACCAGCCCCAGGATGCGGTGGTGCAGGTGGTCCACGTAGTTGGCCTCGAAGATGGCGGTCAGCCAACCGCCATCGGCCAGTTTGCTGCGGGCGTTGTTCTTGAGCTTGTCGGCGTCGGCCTCGCTGAACAGGTGCACCCCCACCATCAGGCTGTTGCGGGCCAGGTCCCAGATGCGGGCGGCGGCAAACCGGGTGAGCGACTCAAAGGCCTCGTATTTGTCCCAGGGGCTGCCCGCGCTGAGCTTGGGCGGACCAAAACGCAGCCAGTGGGCCCAGCTTTCGTGCAGGTGGTCGGGCAGGGTGGGCAGCCAACCGTCGGGGTGGGCGGCAAAGGCGTCGCGCACCGAGGTTTCCAGCACCGCCCGCAGGCCCACCAGCTCGGGGGCCTGGACCGGAGGGGGCGCAAAGGGCTCGGCCCCCAGCAGGGGCTTGCGGGCGGCCCAGGCCACCCCCAGGGCAGCCACGGTCGATCCGATGAAGACCAGGTGGTTGAAAAGACGACGGTTCATGGGGGGCAGGCTCCTGCGGGGAGGCGACGCTGGCACTCTATCACCGCGGGTTGGCGCCAGGGGTGCTGCGCGTGAGCCACATGGCGTCGCCGTAGCTGAAAAAGCGGTAACCCTGCGCAATGGCGTGGCGATAGAGCGACTGGATGTGCCCATACCCCGCCAGGGCGCTGACCAGCATCATCAGCGTGCTCTTGGGCAGGTGGAAGTTGGTGATGAGCGCATCCACCACACGGAACCCGAAGCCCGGGGTGATGAAGATCTGCGTGTCCCCCTGCGCCTGTCCGCTGTGCGCCCAGCTCTCCAGCGTGCGCACGGTGGTGGTGCCCACGGCCACCACCCGCCCACCACGGGCGCGGCAGCGGGCAATGGCCTCTTGCGTGGCGGCGGGCACGTCGTACCACTCGCGGTGCATGGTGTGCTCGGCCAGGTTTTCGGTCTTCACCGGCTGGAAGGTGCCCGCGCCCACATGCAGCGTGACGCTGGCACGCTCCACGCCCTGGGCGTCCAGCTGGCCCAGCAGGGCCTGGTCGAAGTGCAGGGCGGCGGTGGGTGCGGCCACCGCGCCGGGGTGGCGGGCAAACACCGTCTGGTAACGCTGTTCGTCTTCCGCCGTGTCGGTGTGGGTGATGTAGGGCGGCAGCGGCACATGGCCGTGGCGCTGCATCAGCGCGTGCGGCTCGTCCGAGAACTTCAGTCGGAACAGCGCACCCTGCTCGTCGGGCCAGCGGCCCAGCAGGGTGGCCGTGAACCCGCCGTTGCGCGGGCCGCCGCACATGTGCATCACCCCGCCCACCAGGGGCTTCTTGCTGACCTTCATGTGGGCCACCACCTCGTGGTTGGGCAACACCCGCTCCACCAGCAGCTCCAGTTTGCCGCCTGTGGCCTTCTCGCCAAACAGCCGGGCCTTGATGACCTGGGTGTCGTTGAACACCAGCAGGTCGGTGGGGCGCAGCAGCGTGGGCAGCTCGCGGAAGATGCGGTCCACCGGCGTGGGGCCGCTGCCGTCCAGCAGGCGCGAGGCGCTGCGCTCGGGCGCGGGGTGCTGGGCAATCAGCTCAGGCGGCAGGTGGAAGTCGAAATCCGCCAGGGTGAAGGGGCGGCCATCGGGATGAAGGGACGTGGGGGGCAATGCAGCGGTCATGGGGCTTGAGGGCCGGACGGGCCCGTGCCAAGGGGGAAAGGGGTTGGGAAAGGGTTGGAGAAAGGGCGTGATTGTCGGGGATGCGTGAGGGCGGTTGCGTCTGTTCCGCTCAGCGCCCCCCGAAGGGGCTTTTCGGCAAGCGCTTGCGCTTGGCGTTCTCCACGGGCCGGGGGGCAAAGTTCCGCCGCTGAGCCATCAGCGCCTCGCCATCGATGAATTCAGCCAGTCGATCGATGTCGCCCTGGGACACGCCCGCTTGCGCGAAATGGCTTTGCCACGTGTCCACCACGGCGATGACGCTCATGACCTCTTGCGCGGCCTCTGCAGGCTGCAAGCCAAAAGCCTCGCAGGCGGACATGGCGTTGTCCAAGCTGGAATCCCTGCCGTGTTCGCCGCAAATGAACTCCTGGTAGCCCTGGCCGGAATTGGTGGGCAGCACGTCATAGGCCGGTGCCAGCTTCAACCGACCGTTGCGGTGCGGGTGGACCACCAGCAGGGCGTGGTTTTTTTCGTGGTCGTCGGTGTTGTCCATCAGGATGTTGAACACCATGCGCCGGAACAGCTCGCGTGCATCACGCAGGTTCACGCCGTCGTCCGCCACGCCGATTCGGCGAAGGATGCGGGCCAAATCAGGGTAGCCCATTTGGGGCTCCTCCCCCGCCGCGGTGGCGGCTCGGATGGCCGTGCCCGCGGACATGCAGTGGATGCGCTGACCGTTGACGCGATCGAACCGCCGAATGGCCACGGCGTTGAACCCCACCAAAGGAATGACCCGGGTCTGGGCGACCGTGATGCCCGCTTTCTCCGCCAGGGTCAGGGTGGCGTGCTCCACCAGGGGGGAATCGACGGGCTCGTTGTTGAAGAACTTGATGACCCACTGTTCGCCGTTGATCTGGATGAGCGCCTTGGGTTTGGCTCCGCCCAGCGGGCTGCCGCCCCCGGCGATGATGCGGGCCTCCAGGGCCGTGAGCGGTTCCGAGGCCTCGATCTTTCCCACCACCTCGCTCAGGTGCTGGGCGTCTTCCAGTCGAGGCAACGGCCCGCCAGCGCGTGGGCTGTAGGTGTCGGGTGACGTGGAAACCCCCAGGGCCCCGAAGCGGTCGTCTCCGGCGTAATACAGGTACTCCATCAGCGACAGCCGTTGGGGCTTGTCCACGAAGCGGATGACTTTTTCGCCCCAGCGGTCGGGGCGGGCATCGTCCACGGCGCCCACGGCGCGTGGCCCGTCCCATGCCAGCCGCCCGGGGGGCAGGAATTCGGCATCGGTCAACGGCAGGTCTTCGCTCAGCGCAAAGCCCGATGCCAACCAGTCCGGCCCATACCGCAGCGACACCCCCTTGCCCGCGGCCACCAACTTCAATGCGCCCACATACCGGGGTGCGTGAGGATCGGCCAGGTACCACAGGTACAGGTCATCCAAGCGCATGTCAGCCCACCTTCGGGTCGGTTTGGGTTGGGGTTTGGGCGCTCAGCCTGGCCTGGGCCGAGGCCCGGGCGCGGGATCGGCCCAATGCCACAGCCTCACGCACGCTCATTTCAATGGCCCCCTGGTCATGTTCCGGGGCGGCCAGGGTGCCCAACATGCCATCTCGCTGGATGAGCCACAACGCGGTGGCCACGATGCCGATGCCCACCCCCGGGTCACCGGCTTCCAGCCGTTGCAAGGTGGGCACCGACACGCCCATGCGCTGCGCCCAAGTCTTGAGGGACTCTTTGCGGCGCAAGCGGGCCACGGCCAGGTCAGCGCCCAGTTTCTCGATGACGGCGGTGGTGGACGGGGGCAACTGCAGGAGGGCTTTGGCGGTTTTTGGCATGAGCATAGAGTTTAGTTGTTGTGCAATCTTTGTAAACATCTATGTTTGGATTTGGTGGATGTTGTGCGCGGTGACAAAGACGCGGTGCTGCCTGGATGGCTCATTCCCACAAAAGCCACGACGCCATAATGGGCGTTTTCAACAGGGAAGGGGATTTCCGATGGCGCACCGTTTGACGCTCAAACTGGGCAACCGGCAACCGGCAACCGGCAACCGGCAACCGGCAACCGGCAACCGGCAA
>DASUON010000201.1:0-5560 GCA_036276615.1 Burkholderiaceae bacterium | reverse complement strand
GAAAAACGGTGCAAACCGTCGCTGTGTGAGCAATGCAAACTGGCTGCTGTGTTCAGCACCATGCGAGGGGGCTTGGGGGGTGTGGGTGGCCGTGTAAGGGGCGGTCATGATGGAAAAGTCTCCAAGCGCAGGGTTAGCGGGGGATTCTGCCGCAGCCCTTTGGCTCAGTGACTTGCCCGTGTCAGATCCCGGTCAATTCGCTGCACCAGCAGCAATGCGCCTTGGGACATGGCCAAAGTCCGCGCTTGCTCCAATGTGGCGCAAGTCCGCAAACCGTCTGTCTGGCCCAACGAACGTCGACACAGTGCCTGAACACGGAGGAACTCCGCTTCCAGGTAATGGTCCTCGTTGCGTTGGCAGGCTTGCAGCAGGTACTGGGCACATTCCAGTGCTTGAAGGTGCAAGCCCAAATGGTGCAAGGCGTCCAGCAGGAATGAGCCGTAGGTGGTTTCGATGGATCGGTGGGCAGAACTGCCCGCCCCGGCCCCTTGCTGCACCAGGGCCAGGGCATCGGCTTGCCCCAGGCGGACACGCGCCCAGCCTTCCAGCATGGTGGCGCTGGCGGCCCACTGGCCCAGCCGGTGGCGTTGGGCCAACGAAACCACGGCCTGGGTGTGGGTCAGCACCTTGTGTGGTTCGTCAAGGTGGCGGTGCAACACCGCGGCGAAGGTGAGTGCAAAACAAAGGGTGTGGACGTGCTCATTGGCGTGTGCTTGTCTGAGCGCCTGCGCCATGTGGTCTTGCGCCGCATCCCCTTCCCCCAGGAAGCACAGTGTCCAGGCCAGGAACGAACGGGCCAGGACCTGGGTGTCTTCGCCGGTGATGGGCATCAACGACGCGGATGTCACCCCGGGATGGTCCGCCGCTGCCTGCTGCAAATGGTGGCGAGCCTGCTCGAAGCGCCCCAGCCAAAACAGGTTGTTGCCATAGGCGTAGTGGGTGACGATGCGGTGCTCTGCTCGCCCGGTGGCTTGCGCCAACTTGTCCAGCAACGCCACCATGTCCAACGATGCCAGCGCGTGTTGGTTGGACGCACCGCCCAACCAAAGGCCGTATTGCGCGGGAAACACCTCGGTGGGGCTGGTCGCCCAGTTGGCCAGCGCCATGGCTTGCACAAAGCACTGGTGGGCTGAGGCTGCGCCATATCCCTCCAAGGCGACCAGGGCCTGACCCTTGAGCTTGTGCACCGAAAACGCCAGGCGCTGGCGCACCGCCTCGTTGGCGATGTGGGGCAGCAACGCCGTGGCGGCGTTCAGGTGGCTGAGGGCTTCGGTGTGGGCACTTTGCTGCATCGCCTGACGACCCGCCTGCAGCCACAGTTCCAGGCTGGGTTCCAGGTCGCCGGCTTCGCGCAGGTGGAGTGCCAAGACCTCGGGTGCAGCATGCGGCCCCTGGGGGCGAATGTCCGACAAGGCCTTGGCAATGGCCGCGTGAGCCACCTTGCGTTGGCTGCGCGTCTGGGTTTCGTAGGCCGCCGCCTGCACCAGCGCATGTTTGAACTGCCATTGGTGTGGGCCAAGGGGTTGCAGCAGCCCGTGCGCTTGCAACACGGACAAGTGTGTGCCAATGGTTTTCTCGGGGGCGTCAGCTGCGGCAACCAGCACGTCCTGGGCAAAGGTCCGTCCCAGCGTGGCGGCCAGCTGAGCCGTTCTTCGCGCCTCACCGACCGCGTCGAGCCGACTGTGCAGCAGGTCTTGCAGGCTCAGGGGCAAAGAAGGCGCATGTGCCGACGGGCGTGTTTGGGGCTGGTGGGCCATCAGCGCCAGCTCTTCTGCGAACAGGGCGATGCCATCGGCCCGGGACACGATTTGCTGCACCGTCTCCTCGGGCAGCGCGCCGTGGGCTTGCACCAAGGTCGCCATGGCGTGTGTGTCCAGGGGGGCAATGTCCCACACCTGGGCGGGGGCCACGGCCTGCCCCGTTTTCGTGACGGGACGGGAGGTCAGCAGCGTCATGGCCTGCCCGTGGTTTTGCGCAATGACGTGTTCCTGCAGCCACTCGCGGGTGGATGGGTCGCACCAGTGCAGGTCCTCCACCAACAGCAGCCCTCGACGTCCGGTGTGGTGGTGCAGCAAAGCCGTCAGGGCTTCAAACACAGAGGTTCGGTCCCTGATGGCGGGGGGCGAGTGGGGGGGCTGGTCGGGGTTTTCATGCAGCCACTCGGCCAACGCTTGTGCCGAGTCGTGGCCTTGCAGGGCCGATGTTTGCAGGGCCTGCGCCAAGCGGCGGCCGGTGTCTTCCAGCGACCCAAGGGGATGCACGTCCAACCACCGTTGCAGCCAGGTCCGAACGGGGTGCAAGGGCGACTGGTCGTGTTCCGCGCTGCATTGCAGCTCCACCACCGGCACGCCAGCCACGGTGAGCGTGTGTGCAAATGCCCGAACGAGTCGGGACTTTCCAATGCCGGCCTCGCCTTGCAGCAGCAGGGTGCGGGGGCTGTCAGGGTTTGGGTCCTGCCAGAGCGCATGCAGGCGCTCCAGATCTGCCTGACGCCCGATCAGGGGCGTGCTTTGCGGGACGGCGTCCAGCCGGGTTTGCGCACCGCTGGCCCGCCGAACGCCATAGAGCCGGGGGACTTGATTTGCGCCTTGGGCGGGTGGAATGGGGTGGGGCACCACCTCAAAGTAGCCCCGGACAAGGTGTTCGGTGGCCTCGGTGATGAGCACAGACCCTGGCGGCGCATCCTGACGGATGCGGATGGCCACACCCGAGGTGACACCGGCCACATCAGGGCTTGGTGCATGCGGATGGACCACCATGAATCCACTGTGGATGCCGATGCGCAGGCCGAGACCCGTGGGCAGTGAATCGCGAATCCGCAAGGCCGTGCCCACCGCCATGTGCGCGGCGTTTTCGCGGGCCAGGGGGTAGCCAAAGTACGCCAGCACCCCCCCGCCGTGGCGCTGGACCACATGCCCTCCCCGTTGTTGAATCAGGGATTCCGCGTGGGCTTGGGGGGCATGCAGCGCTTCGGCAATGGTCTCCAGGTCGTCTTCGCCGGGCAGGCTGAGTTCGACATACACCACCGTCACCAGCCGCCGCTCCGCGACTTGAGCGGGCCAGGTGGCAGGGCTGGGCGCGGGCTCGGTGGCGAGGGCGTTCCATTCTCCCGCCTGGATGCTTTGACACAGCTGACGTGTGGCGTCTTGCGGATGGACGCCGAGGTCGTCGAGCAAGCGCTTGCGGAAGGCGTCGAATTGCGCCACGGCTGCGGCGGGTTGGCCCTGTCGGGCCAGCAACTGCATCAGGTGGCGCTGGCCGGTTTCGTTCCACGGGTCCAATGCCACCACCTGGCGGGCGTGCGTCAGCGCCTGCATCAGGTTGCCGGACTGTTCGTGCCCGCGGCACAGCTGCTCGTGCAAGCCCACGGCATGCAGCTTGAACGTTTCGCGTTGGCCCTGGCACCAGTCTTCAAAGTTGGGGGCCCCCGGAAGGTCCAGTCCGCTCAAGAACTCGCCTTGATGGCAAGCGGCTTGGGTGGCCAGCCGTTCCAGACAAGAAGGGCACCAGGACTCGCGGGCGTGGTGAGGGCAAGGGGGGAGCGGGCTGGACAGCTCGTTCACATCGGCCCACAAGGCCGCATCGGGGTGGAGGCGGATGCGGGCGCCATCCACCTGCAGGAGTGGGGGGGCTCCAGGTGTGTCCAACGCCTGTCGCAGGCTGGACAACAACTGGCGCAGATGCCCCGCCGATCGGATGCCCAGCAAGTCGGCCAGGTGGGCGCGGGCATGCCACCCTTTTTCCACCAACAGGTAGGCGAGCAGCCCCCAGGCTTTGCGGTAGGCCAGCCCGGGCAAGGTGATGCCCTGGCGGTCCAGCCGAAGGCTCCCCAGCAGCCAGACCTCGGTCAAGGGTGGCGTTGCGGGGGCTTCAACATCTGCAATCAGGGCGTTCGAACGACTCACAAGCCATTGCTTTCCGATGGAGGGAGGCAATGGTAATTCGCCGTTCATGCACAGGGTGTCAACCCAGCATGCGGCCTTCGCGTTCGTCGCGCAGATGCCACGACAAGGCACTCAGCCCAGCAGGGTGCCCAGGTCAAACCCCATGTCCTGGGCCTGCGCGGGGCTGGGGTGGCGACCTGCGTCCAGCAACTTGCGGGCCTGCAAATGGTCTTTGACGGCGTTCACGCTGTCCACGGCGACCAAGGTGCCGCCCTTGAAGTGGTACACGCTGAACGACGGGCCACCCAGCTCGCCGCGCACCACCCATTGGTCGGCCCCGGCACTCAAGCCCGCCATTTGCAGCTTGCGGTCGTACTGGTCGCTCCAGAACCACGGCGTGGCGGTGAAGGGGCGCTCCTGCCCCAGGATGGCCGCCGCCACGCTCTTGCCTTGTTCGGTGGCGTTCTGAACCGACTCCAGCCGAAGCAGCGCACCGTCGGCCAGCCGCCGTGCGGTGCAATCGCCCGCGGCAAACACGTGCGGGTCGGTGGTGCGGCCACAGGCATCGACCACGATGCCCCGTTCGCAGTCCAACCCGGCGGCCTGCGCCAGTTCGTCATTGGCCACCGCGCCCACGCCCATCAGCACCAGCCCGGCGGGGAGCACGGTGCCGTCGGCCAGTGCCACGCCGTTCACCCAGCCATCGGCGTTTGCGGTGAGGTGGGTGGTTTGCGCACCCAGCACCAGCTGGACGCCGTGGCCGCGGTGCAGTTCGGCGTACCAGTCCGACAGGGCCGGGGCCAGCACGCGCCCCAGCAACCGGGGGGCGGCTTCCAGCACCGTGACCGCCAGGCCTTTTTTGCGGGCGGTGGCGGCCACTTCCAGGCCGATGAAGCCGCCGCCCATCACCACCAAGGGCAAACCGGCTGTGGCACAGCGGGCCAAGCCGTCGCTCAGGGCGCTGGCGTCGTCCCGGGTGCGCAGGGTCAACACCCCGTGCGCGTCTGCGCCCGGCAGGGGCAAGCGGCGGGGGCGCGAACCGGTGGCCAGCACCAGGGCGGTGTAGGGCAGGGTGCTGCCGTCGGCCAGCGTCACGGTCTGTGCGGCGCGGTCCACGGCTGTCACCTGCGCATGGGTGCGCAGGTCGATGTGCTTGCGCGCCAGCATCTCGGGGGCACGCATCTGCAGCTGGCCCGCATCCATGTCGCCCGACAACCAGGCCTTGGACAGCGGTGGGCGATGGTAGGGGCCAGTGGGCTCGTCACCCAGCAGGGTGATGGGGGCGGTGTACTGCGCGGTGCGCAAGGCCTCGGCGGTGGACAGGGCCGCCTGACCGGCCCCCACGATGACGGTGCCTGCGTCAGGCATCTGGGGCGCGGTGGCGTTCATCGGGTCCCCGGCTTCATTCTTGTGTTTCGGGCAGGTGCACCACCAACCCCTCCAGCGCCGGGCTGGCCTTGATCTGGCAGGCCAGGCGGCTGTTGGGGCGGCGCTCTGCGGCCACGTTGTCCAGCATGGCCAGCTCGGCCTCGCTGGCGGGCAACACCTTGGCCAGGAAGTCGTCGGCCACGTAGCAGTGGCAGGTGGCGCAGGCGCACGAGCCACCGCATTCGCCCAGGATGCCGTCCACGCCATTGGCGGTGGCGCCCTGCATCAGGTTCCAGCCATCGGGCAGG
>DASUON010000200.1:0-5841 GCA_036276615.1 Burkholderiaceae bacterium | reverse complement strand
CTGCGGTCGGGCAGGGGGGCGGCGTTGTCCACGTTGCTCCGGCTGGCCCCGGCCGACAGGCCCACTGTGGGCAGCAGGCCCGCACGCGCCTGGTCGGCCTTGGCTGTAGCGGCGTCGTAGGCGGAGCGGGCGCTTTGGAAGGTGGCGTCAAACCCCTTGGCCGCCTCGTACAGGTCCACCAGCGACTGCGCCTGGGCCAGGTTGGCCCCCCAGACCAGCACGGTGGCCAGGGCCACGGTGCGCAGGCGCGATGGCACGGGCAAGGCCATGGGAGCGGTGGAGGTCACGGGGCAAAGGGCGGGGTGATGGCGTGTCATGGCGGTGGGGCGGAAGCTGGACAGGGGAGGTGGTCAGGTCAATACAAGGGCACGCGGGAATCGTGCTCCAAGGCCCAGGCGTTGATGCCCCCTTGGATGTTGACCACGTGGGTGAAACCGTTTTGTTCCAGGAAGTGGGCCACTTGCAGGCTGCGGGCGCCGTGGTGGCACAGGCAGGCAATGGGTTGGGCCTTGTCCAGCTCCAGGTACCGCGCCGGCACGGTGCGCATGGGCATGTGCACCACCTCATAGCCATCGGCCTCGGTGGGCGCGGGCAGGGCGGAAGTCTGGAGTTCCCAGGCCTCCCGCACGTCCATCACCAGCGGCCGTTGGCCGGGCACGGTGTCGGCGTGTTGTCGGGCCCAATCGGCCACTTGGCTGGCGCGGAGTTGTTGCATGGTGTTCAGAACTGGAAACCGGGGGTTTGCGGGAAGTTGACCAGCCGTGCCGCGGTGTAGTCCCAGGGTTGGGCGGTGGCGTAGCCGGTGGCGGAGGTGCGGGTGATGACGTGGACGCGCATCACCGGCTCGTTGCCCACGATGGCCACCAGGCGGCCACCGGGTTTGAGCATGGACAGCAGCGCCTGCGGCACGTCGGCCATGGAGCCGCTGAGCATGATCACGTCGTAGGGGGCCTTGGCCTGGCAGGCCTTGAAGTCCTGGGCGGTGGCGTCGGCGGTGACCACCTCGACGTTGGTGATGCCCACGGCCTTGAGGTTGGCGCGGGCCTGTTCGGCCAACGCGGGGTTGATCTCGATGCTGACCACCGACTGGGCTTGCTTGCCCAGCAACGCGGCCACGAAGCCGGTGCCCGTGCCCACGTGCAGCACGGAGTCGGTGGCTTGCACGGCGGCGTCTTGCACCATGCGGGCCTGCACCTTGGGTTGCAGCATGGCTTCGCCTTCCTTGGCGCTGGCCGAGGTGGGCAGCGACAGGTCGGCGTAGGCCAGTGCGCGGTGGGCGTCGGACACAAACGCGTCGCGCGGTACGCTGTCCAGCAGGGCCAGCACGGCAGAGTCGGCCACATCCCAGGGGCGGATCTGCTGCTCGATCATGTTGAACCGGGCCTTGGCGGCATCGAAGCCTGCGGGTGTGGAGGCGGTGGTCATGGCGGTCATTTTATACTCCGGTGGGTATATTGGAAGGTATCCGTTCATTCTAAATGGGCATGCTTTCGCGGGCCCAGCTTGCGGCGCAGCCAGGCGCCCAGGTCGTCCATGTAGCAATAGACCACCGGCACCACCACCAGGGTGAGGATGGACGAGGTGATGACCCCACCGATCACGGCCTGCCCCATGGGGGCCCGTTGTTCAGACCCTTCGGACAGGGCAAAGGCCAGTGGCACCATGCCAAACACCATGGCCAGGGTGGTCATGAGGATGGGGCGCAGCCGCACCTTGGCGGCCAGCAGCAGGGCGTCGGTGCGGCCCAGGGCGGGGTGGTCGGGCGTGCCTTCGCGGGCGCGGATGGCAAAGTCCACCAGCAGGATGGCGTTTTTGGTGACCAGCCCCATGAGCATGATGACCCCGATGACCGAGAACATGCTCAGGCTGGAGCCGAACATCATGAGCGCCAGCACCACGCCGATGAGGGTGAGCGGCAGCGAGGTCATCAAGGCCAGCGGTTGCAGGAAGCTCTTGAACTGGCTCGCCAGGATCATGTAGATGAAGATCACCGCCATGGCCAGGGCCGAGACGGCGTAGCCGAACGACTCCTGCATGTTCTTGGTGGAACCGCCAAACTGGTAGCGGTAGCCGGGCGGGAAGGCCGTTTCGTCCAGTGCCTTGCGGATGTCGGCCGACACCTCGCCCGCGGTGCGGCCGTAGACGTTGGCGTTGATGGCCACCTCGCGGGTCAGGCTGCGGCGGTTGATCTGGTTGGCCCCCGTGGCCGCGACCACATCGGCCACCTGACCCACCCGCACCACACGGGCGCTGCCGTCGGCGTTGGTGCCCACCACCACGGGCAGGCGGGCCAGCATCTCCGGGGTGCGGCGCTCGTCGGGGGGCAGGCGCACGATGACGTCGTGCGTCTCGTCGTTCTGGTCACGCCAGTTGCCCACGGTCTGTCCGGCAATCAGGGTGCGCAAGGCGCTGGCCAGGCTGCCGGTGGACACGCCCAGGTCGGACGCGGCATCGGCCTTGAGGTGCAGCTCCACCGTGGGTTTGTCGGGTTTGACGGAGGAGTCCAGGTCCACCAGACCGGGAATGGGCCGGATGCGCGCCATCACCTGCTGGGCGAGGCGCTCCAGCTCTTTCAGGTCGGCCCCTTGCAGCGAAAACTCCACCTGCTTGTTGCCGCCCACGGCGTCCAGCAGGCCCACGTGGGTGACGTTGATGCCCCCCACGCTGCGCAGCCGCTCGCGCAGGGTGGACGACATCTGGTCGGCACTCAGCGTGCGGTCCTTGCGGTCCACCAGACGGATGTAGATGTTGGCGTAGATCTTGCCCTGGGCGTTGCCCACGTTGAGGGTGGACAGGGTGTAACGCACCTCGGGAAACTCGCGCACGATGGCCTCGACCTGCCGGGCCTTGGCCTCGGTGGCCTCCAGCGACGAGCCCACCGGGGTGTGGAAGGTCAGGCTGGTTTCGGAGAAGTCGGCCTTGGGCACGAACTCGGTGCCCAGCAGCGGCACCATCAGCACGCTGGTGACAAACACCGCGGCGGCCAGGGCCAGGGTGGTCAGCTTGTGTTGCAGGGCCCACTCCAGCACATGGCGGTACACCTCGGCCAGTTCGTCCTGCAGGTGGTCGATCCAGCCGGTCACGCGGCCAATGCTGCGGTCGTACCAGCCCTTGGGCGGCCCCCCGGCGTCCACCCAGTGGCCGGTGCCGTCGGGGTTGCTGTGGGCGTGCACCGACGGGTCGTGCCACACCGAAGACAGCATGGGGTCCAGGGTGAAGCTGACGAACATCGAAATCAGGATGGCCGCGGCCACCGTGATGCCGAACTCGTGGAAGAACTTGCCGATGATGCCTTCCATGAATCCGATGGGCAGGAACACCGCCACGATGGACAGCGACGTGGCCAGCACCGCCAACCCGATTTCCTGCGTGCCGTCCATGGCCGCGTTGTAGGCCGTCTTGCCCATTTGCAGGTGGCGCACGATGTTCTCGCGCACCACGATGGCGTCGTCGATCAGCAGGCCCACGCTCAAACTCAGGGCCATGAGGGTGAGCATGTTGATGGTGAAGCCGAACGCCTTCATCACCATGAAGGTGCCCACCAGGGCAATGGGCAGGGTCAGCCCGGTGATGAGGGTGGAGCGCCAGCTGTTGAGGAACAGGAAGACGATGAGCACCGTCAGCAAGGCGCCTTCGATCAGCGTCTGGCGCACGTTGGCCACGCCCACCTTGATGGGGCGCGATCCGTCCTGCACCTCGCGCAGCTGGATGCCCGCCGGGGCCTGGGCCTGGATGTCCTTGAGCGCCGCCTGCAGGCCGTTGACCACCTCGATGGTGTTTTCGTCCTGGGTTTTCTGCACCAGCAGCAGCAGGGTGCGCTCGCCGTTGTACAGCGCCAGGTTCTCCTGCTCCAGCGCACTGTCCACCACCCGAGCCACCTGGCCCAGGCGCACGGCTTGGCCGCCGCGGCGGCTGACGATGATGCGTTCAAGGTCCTGCGGCTGCGCCACCCGCGACTGCAACTGCACCACCTTCTCCTGCTGCAGGGTGCGCAGGGTGCCCAGGGGGGCGTCCTGGTTTTCGGTGCGCACCACGGCCACCACCTGGTCGGCGGTGATGCCAAAGGCCTCCATGGCCTGGGGGTTGAGTTCGATCTGGATGGCCCGGCTGGTGCCCCCCACCACGGTCACCGCGCCCACACCGCGCACGTTTTCCAGGCGCTTTTTCAGCGTCTGCTCGGCCCATTGGGTCAGCTCCACGTGCGAGGGGGCACGCACGGCGGCGGTCCCGGGGGTGGTTGTGTCAGGGCTGGCGGGCAGCACCGCCACCGACCACACGGCGCGTGCCGCGGGGTCGAAGCGCAGCACCTTGGGGTCTTTCACCTCGGTGCGCAGGGTGGGCTTGAGCAGGGCGATCTTTTCGCGCACGTCTTCGGCGGCCTTGCGACCTTCGATGTGCAGGCCGAACTCGATGATGACCACCGACTGGCTCTCGTAGCTGCGTGAGGTCAGGGCGTTGATGCCGGCGATGGTGTTGACCGCCTCTTCCACCTTCTGCGTGACCTCGGTCTCCACGATTTCGGGCGCGGCACCGGGGTATTCGGTGGTGACCACCACCACGGGGAAGTCGATGTTGGGGAACTGGTCCACCTGCATGCGCTGGATGGCGAACAGCCCCAGCACCACAAAGGCCAGCATCACCATGGTCGCAAAGACCGGGTTGCGCAGGGAAACTTGGGTGAACCACATGGCGGGGCGGTGCCTCAGCGGGGGGTGGAGCTGTCGCCCGGTGTGGACGGGGCGGCGGCCATGCGAACCCGGGTTTTTTCTTGCAACAAACCGGCTCTACTGCTTATCAATAAAGCGCTGTCTGCTATGGAATCGAGAATGACGTGGGTGGCCGTTCCATCGGGCGTGTCAGGGCCTTGACCCTGTGCGACCACGTGCACCGGCTGGTGCACCACCTCGGCCTGGGCACCGTCGGTGGCGTTGGCCAGGGGACGCAGCCATTGCACATAGGGTTGGGGGCGGTCGTTGCGCACGGCAGAGGCGGGCACGGCCACGCCTTGCACCGGCCCCAGGGCAATGACCCCATTGGCAAACAGACCGTGGCGCAGCCCGGGGGCCGACGCCACCTTGAGGTAGGCCAGGATGCTGCGGCTGGCGGCCTGGGCGCTGGGGCTGATGCGCACCACCTTGGCGGCCACGGGCTGGGGCAGCCCCTCCACCGTCAGCGTGGCGGTCTGGCCCACGGCCACGCGGGCGGCGTCAGCCGGGGTCAGGGCCACTTCCAGCTCCAGCTCGCGCAGGTCCACCAACTCCAGCACCCGGGCATCCACGGCCACGCGCTCCCCGTTTTGCACCAAGCGGGCGGCCACCCGGCCGGTCAAGGGGCTGCGCAGGGCGGTGTCGGCCAGCGATTTGCGGGCCACGTCCAGGGCCGCCAGGGCTGCACGGTGGTTGGCCTGGGCACCTTCCAGGTTGGACGCCGAGGTGTCCAGTGCGGTCTTGGAGATGAAGCCTTGGTTCACCAGCGCCTGGTTGTTGGCCCAGGCCCGCTGGGCAATGTCCACCTGCGCCTGGGCGGCTTGTGCCTGTTGTTCGGCCTGTTGTGTGCGAGCCTGGTATTCGGTGGTGTCCACGCGGCCCAGCACCTGCCCGGCCTGCACCGCATCGCCTTCACGCACCTGCAAGCCTTGCACCTCGCCCGCCACCTTGGCTTTGAGGGCCGCCGTCTGCGTGGCCTTGACGGTGCCGGAAATGGCCACAGTTTGCGTGAGGGTGAGGTGGCGTGCGGTCACCGTGTCGGCGCTGGTCAGTGCGTACACCACCGGGGCTTGCAGGCGGGCGGCAGCGGCATCGGCCTCGGCGCGTTGGGTCTGGCGCTTGTTCAGCGCCCGAC
>DASUON010000199.1:0-14029 GCA_036276615.1 Burkholderiaceae bacterium | reverse complement strand
CTGGGTGTCGGGCACCTCTTCGCCCTCCTGGCCGCCCTTCTTGGCGGCAAACAGGTCGCCCTCGAACTTGGGCAGCTGGCCGGTGCCGCGCAGGCTTTCGCCGTTGACGATGTAGGGGGTGTAACACTCGGTGTAGCCGTGCTCCTGCGTTTGCACGTCCAGCATGAACTGCGCCAGCGCCCGGTGCAGGCGGGCCACCTGGCCCTTCATCACGGTGAAGCGGGAACCGGCCAGTTTGGCGCCGGTTTCGGGGTCCAGGCCCAGGGGCAGGGCCAGATCCACATGGTCCTTGGCCTCGAAACCCAACGGGGCGGGCTGGCCGCCCAGCCCACCTTGGGGTGACCAGCGGCGCAGTTCCACGTTGGCGTGTTCATCGGCCCCCACGGGCACGCTGTCGTGCGGCAGGTTGGGCACGGCCAGCAGCAGGGTTTGCAGCTCGGCCTGGATGACGTCGAGCCGGGCGGCAGAGGCTTCCAGCTCGGCCTTGGCGGCGCTCACCTGGGCCATGACGGCTTCGGCCTCGGCGTGCTGGCCCTTGGCCTTGAGCCCGCCGATCTGTTTGGACAGGCTGTTGCGCTGGGCTTGCAGCTCTTCGGTGCGCATCTGGAGGGTTTTGCGTTCGGTCTCCAGGGCGGTGAAGGCGGCCACATCCAGGTACGGCTGGGGGTTCTTGCGGGTCTGGAGTTTGGCGATGACGCTGTCCAGGTCTTTGCGCAGCAGGGAAATGTCGAGCATGGTGAGGTCAGTTTTACAAGGTTTTTTGGCACCTAGCGCTTTTATATAAAGCGCAAGCAGCTACAAATTCAGGAGTTCTCAGGGGCCGCGGCCTCGCCGTGGAGTTTCAGCCCCTTGGGCAGCGGGAAGCGCACGGTTTCTTCAATGCCGTCCATTTTGCGCACGGACACCGCGCCCAGCTCGCGCAGGCGTTGCACCACGCCTTGCACCAGGTGTTCCGGGGCCGACGCCCCGGCGGTGATGCCCACACACGCACGGCCTTCGAACCACTGGGGCTGCAGCTGGCTGGCGTCGTCCACCATGTGGGCGGGGGTGCCCAGCTTGGCCGCCAGCTCACGCAGGCGGTTGCTGTTGCTGCTGGTGGGACTGCCCACCACCACCACCACGTCCACCTTGGCGCTGAGGAGCTTGACGGCGTCCTGGCGGTTCTGGGTGGCGTAACAGATGTCCTGCTGCTTGGGCGAGCGGATGTGCGGAAACCGCGCCTTCACGGCGGCGGTGATCTCGGCAGCGTCGTCCACGCTGAGGGTGGTTTGCGTGACCACGGCCAGGCGCTCGGTCTGGCGGGGCTGGACGCGGGCCACATCGGCCACGTCTTCCACCAGGTGGATGCCCTCGCTCAGCTGCCCCATGGTGCCTTCCACCTCGGGGTGGCCCTTGTGGCCGATCATGATGAATTCAAAACCCTCTTTGGCCAGCTTGGCCACCTCCACGTGGACCTTGGTCACCAGCGGGCAGGTGGCATCAAACACCTGAAAGCCCCGCGCCTCGGCCTCCTGCTGCACGGCCTTGCTGACGCCATGGGCGGAGAAGATCAGTGTGGCACCGGGCGGCACGTCGGCCAGGTCTTCGATGAAGATGGCGCCGCGGGCCTTGAGGTCGTTGACCACATGGGTGTTGTGCACGATTTCGTGGCGCACGTAGATGGGTGCGCCGAACTTGGCCAGCGCCCGGTCCACGATGTCGATGGCGCGGTCCACCCCGGCGCAAAAGCCGCGGGGCTCCGCAAGCAGGATGTCAACCGCCATCACAGCACCCCAATCAGCTTCACCTCGAAGCGCACCGGCTTGCCGGCCAACGGGTGGTTGAAGTCGAACTGCACGGCCCCGTCGGCACGCACCGCCAGCACCGTGCCGGCGTAGCTGCCCAGGCCGTCGGGGGTGGGGAACTGCACCACGTCACCGGGCTGGTACTGCTCGTGCGGGTCGCCCAGCTGGCTGAGCAGCTTGCGCGCCACCCACTGCACCATCTGCGGCTGGTGTTCGCCAAAGGCCTCGCCCGCGGGCAGTTCGAACACATGCTGGCTGCCTTCTTCCAGGCCCAGCAGGCGTTCTTCCAGCGAAGGCGACAGCTCGCCCGTGCCCAGGCTGAGGGTGGCGGGTTTGTCGGCAAAGGTGTTGACGATGTCACGCCCCTGCGCGTCGGACAGGCGGTAATGCAGGGTCAGGAACGATCCGGATTCGACAAAGGGCATGGTGCAAGGGGGGTGAGGGGGCCGGGCGCGGCAGGCACCTGCCGCTGGCTAAACTGCCGCTATTGTAGAAAGTTGGCCCCATGAACCTCAAAGCCCTGCCCGCCGACGCCCGTCCGCGCGAAAAGCTGCTGGCCCGCGGGCCCGGGGCCCTGTCCGACGCCGAACTGCTGGCCCTGCTGCTGCGCACCGGCATCCAGGGCAAAGGCGTGCTGCTGCTGGCGCAAGACCTGCTGGACCGCTTTGGCGGCATGGCCGGGCTGCTGCACACCTCCACCGACGCGCTCAAGGCCATCAAGGGCCTGGGGCCGGCCAAGCGGGCCGAGGTGGCCGCCGTGCTGGAGCTGGCCCGCCGCGCCCTGGCCCAGACGCTGCACGAGCGCCCGGTGTTCGACAGCCCGCAGGCCGTGCGCGACTACCTGCAGCTGCAACTGGCCGCCCGGCCCCACGAGGTGTTTGCGGTGCTGTTCCTGGACAGCCAGCACCGGCTGCTGGCGTTTGAAGAGCTGTTTCGCGGCACGCTCACGCAGACCAGCGTGTACCCGCGTGAGGTGGTGGTCCGCGCCCTGCACCACCAGGCCGCCGCCGTGGTGCTGGCGCACAACCACCCCAGCGGCAGCCTGCAACCCTCAGTGGCCGACCAGCACCTCACCCAGACCCTCAAGGCCGCGCTGGCCCTGGTGGACGTGCGTGTGCTCGACCACTTTGTGGTGGGGCGGGAAGGTGCCACCAGCATGGCCGAGCTGGGGCAGGTGTGACGGCGGTGGGGGCTGCGGGGCCGTGATGCCTCAAGCCGCCCGCAATTCGCCCCACCCCGCCTGCTGAGG
Organism: Burkholderiaceae bacterium; assembly: GCA_036276615.1. Taxonomy (GTDB): domain Bacteria; phylum Pseudomonadota; class Gammaproteobacteria; order Burkholderiales; family Burkholderiaceae_C; genus UBA2334. The sequence continues at coordinate 10,996 of DASUON010000199.1, read as the reverse complement.
CCAGCCCTGCACCCATTGGGGCACATCGGCCGCGGGCATGGGCCGGGCAATGCCGTACCCCTGGCCGTGCACACAGCCCAGCGCCAGCAGCGCCAGGCCGTGCTGCACCGACTCCACCCCTTCGGCAATCACCTGGCAGCCAAAGGCCCGGGCCAGGCTCACCACGCCGTCGATGATGGGGCGGTTCTCCGGCTCGTGGGTGAGGGTGCGGACAAAACCCTGGTCGATCTTGAGCTGGGACACCGGCAACTGCTTGAGGTAGGCCAGCGACGAATACCCCGTGCCAAAGTCGTCCAGCGAGAACTTAACCCCCAGGTCCTGACAACCCAGGATGACGCGCCGCACGTGCGCGGTGTCTTCCAAGGCGCTGGTCTCCAGGATCTCCATTTCCAGGTAGTGGGAGGGCAACTGCGGCTGGGTTTGCAGCAGCGCTTGCAGGCGCTCCAGGAAATCGGGCTGCTGCAACTGCCGTCCGCCCACGTTGACGCTCACCGGCAGGTGCAGACCTTGCGCCGCCCACTCGGCCGCCTGGGCCAGCGCGGTGCGAATCACCCATTCGCCCAAATCCACCGCCACCAGATCGTCCTCCACCAGGGGAATGAACACGCCCGGTGACAGCAGCCCCTCCACGGGGTGCAGCCAGCGGATCAGCGCCTCCACCCCCACCACCTCCCCGGTGCGCATGTTGACCTTGGGCTGGTAGTGCAGCACGAACTCGTCGCGGGCCAGGCCTTGCTTGACGGCATCCACCCACTGGCGAACCGTGCGTGCCGCCGAATCCTGCGCCAGATCGAACAGGTGGAAGCGGTTGCGTCCGTCCTGTTTGGCCTGGTACATGGCCTGGTCGGCGTGGCGCAGCAGTTGCTCCGGCTCGGAAGCGTCCTGCGGGTACACCGTCACGCCGATGCTGGCCGACACCTGCAAGGTCAGCGGCCCCACCGCGATGGGGGCCGAGGCCGCGTCCAGCAGCCGCTGCAGCACCTGCGTGAAGTCGGCGTGGGCGGCCAGGTCGGTGAGCACGGCCACGAACTCGTCACCCCCCACCCGGGCCAGGGTGTCACCCTCGCGCAGGGATGCAGCCATCTTGCGCCCCAGCGCCACCAGCAATTGGTCGCCCACCTCGTGGCCGTGCTGGTCGTTCACCTGCTTGAAGCCATCCAGGTCCAGGTAGACCACCGCCATGGACTGCTCGTGGCGCTGGCAGCGGGCCATGGCGCGGTTGAGCCGGTCGTTGAGCAGCACCCGGTTGGGCAGATCGGTCAACGGGTCGTAGTGGGCAATGTGCTCCAGCCGCTGCTGATGCTCCTTGATGGAGGTGATGTCGCTGAACAACCCCACGTAACACTGGAGCTTGCCCTGGGCATCGGTGACGGCGTTGATGCTCAGCATCTCGGCATACACCTGCCCGTCCTTGCGGCGGTTCCAGACTTCGCCGTACCAACGCCCGTGTGCGGTGATGTCGCTCCACATGGCCGCGTGGTATTCGGGCGGGTGGAGGCTGGACTGCAACATGCGAGGGTTCTGGCCCAGCGCGTCGTCGCGGGTGTAGCCGGTGATGCGGGTGAACGACTCGTTCACGTCGATGATGACCCCGTCTGGGTCGGTGATCACGATGCCCTCGTGCGCGTGGCTGAACACGCTGGCGGCCAACTGCTGCTGCCGCTGCGCACGCTTGCGCTCGGTCACGTCACGGGACGACGCCACCGTGTACGGCTCCCCGCCCATGTCAAACCGATTCAGGCTGACCTCCACCTCCAGCAACTGGCCCGAACGGGTGCGGTGCTGGGTTTCGAACACCTCGGACCCGTTCATCGCCAACCGTTGCTGCCAATTGGCGGGAGGCAGGCGCTCTTCCCACAGGGAGAAGTGAACCCCCAGCAGCTCGATGCGCGAATACCCCAGCATCTCGCAAAAGCGGTCGTTGGCCTCCACCAAATGGCCGCGGCGGTCCAGGATGTGGATGCCGTCACTGGCGTGTTTGAGGATGGCCGCGGTCTTGTCGTACTCCTTGCGCAAGGCCCGCTGGGCCTGATCGGCCTGCACCTGGGCCACCACCAGGGACTTGCGCCGCCCCCAATACACCCAGGCCGCAGCCCCCAGGGCCACACACAGCGCCAACACCGTGCCCCAGACCAGGCGACGCTCCTGCCGCCAGTCGGCCAGGTAATCGAACTCGGACAAGCCCACGTTGACATACAACGGGTAGCGCTGCGAACGCACAAACGACACGGTGCGCTCCACCCCGTCGATGGGGGTAACCGCGCGGTAGGTCCCCACCGTGCGCCCCTCGTCCAACAACGCCTGAAGCTGGGGCGAAATGTTGCGCACCCCCACCGCCTTGCCAATGCCCTCTTTCTCGGGCAGCCGCAGGATCACCCCCATCTGCTCGTCGCGCAGCGACACGGCCCCTTGCTGGCCCACCGGCACCTGCGCCAGCAGCCGCTCCAGTTGCTCCAGGTCCACCGACGCCACCAGCACCCCCAGCAGGTGGCCATTGACATCCACCACCCGACGGGCCAGGTTGATCGACCACCGCCCCGAAATGCGCCCCACCTGGGGCCCGGAAACGGCCAGCTCCACCGCCCCGGACAAGGCCTTGAGCACGTAGTCGCGGTCGGTCACGTCCACATCCACCTCCTGGTAGCCGGTGGACAGCGAGAAGGCATGCCGCAAATGCCCGTCGGGCATCATGAAATAAAACGCATTGGCCTCGGGAAAGTGCCGCCCGTGCTCCGACAGCGTCCAGCGGAAATCCGGCACGCACCCCTTGCGGTCGCCCGCACAAGCGGCCAGATCGGCCGCCATGGAACGCATGCCCAACTCCACCCCGCGAACGGTCAGGGTGATGGACGTTTCCAGCATGCGCGCCGCGCTGGCCGAATCGGTTTCGGCCACCTGGCGGTAGCTGGCCTTGCTGATGTCCAGGCCCAACGTGGCCAGCAGGGCCAGTGCACAGGCACACAACCCCACCCAGCCGCACAGACGCCAGCGCAAACGCGTCAGCTGCTGGGCCACGGCCTGCTCAAGTTCACTCATGTCTTCCCAACGGGTGCGTGTTTTGATCGTCATTTTTTTTTCATATCTCCCCAGACCGGATCATGACACGGTTGCTTCAGCGGATGAAGATACAGTCGCGGACTGGCCACGGATTCACCCGACCGCCCCCTCTTCGCACAGCACATCAGCGCCCCGATGACTTCCGCGATCCAATCGCAACTCAAGCTGATCCGGCAAACCTTGCAGGACCGGGTTCGCGCCCGCGCCGCCGCCCAGGCGGCCGCGCAAGCCGCCGCGCGCGCCGCCCAGGCCGACACCCTGCTGTTCCGCCAGGCCGTGGGGCCGGTTCGTCCCTTGCGCACGCCCACCCGGGTGGTGACCCGCCCCACGCCCGCAGCCCCGGTGGCCCGCCAGCGGGAGCTGGATGAACGGGCCGTGATGCACGAGGCCATTTCCGACGAATTCGACGTGGAAAGCCTGCTCGACACCGACGAAGCCCTGAGCTACCGCCACCCCGGCGTCAGCCCCGAGGTGGTGCGCAAACTGCGCCGCGGCCACTGGAGCCTGCAAGGCCAGATCGACCTGCACGGCCTGCGCTCCGACGAGGCGCGCACAGCCCTGGGCCAGTTCATCCGCGACGCCCAAAAAACCGGTTGGCGCTGCGTGCGCGTGGTGCACGGCAAGGGCCTGGGTTCACCGGGCCGCACCCCGGTGCTCAAAGGCAAAACCCAGCGCTGGCTGGTGCAGAAAAAGGAAGTGCTGGCCTTTGTGCAGGCCCGGGCCTCCGACGGCGGCGCGGGCGCCCTCATCGTGCTGCTGGCGCCCAGCCCCTGAGTGGGGGGTGGCGCACCTGCACACGCTACAAAATCAGTAGCTGCTCACGCTTTATCAAAAAGCGCTAGAGCCCATTTTTCTTCAAGCTCTCACCACGGCACCGCCGCGGGCGTGCCTTGGTGGTACAGCAGCTGCCATTGCGCCCCAACCTGCCGCCACACCGACGAACGCAAGGTGTGCAGCGTCAGCCCGCCCTCGGGCGAACGGTGCGCCGAGCGGTAGCTCAACAACACCGCCCCGGGTGCCAGGGGCGTGAGCGCAAAGTGACTGGACTCCACCGTGGGCGGCGACGGCTGTTCACTCAAGAAACTGATGACCGTCGCCCGGTCATACGCCCGCCCGGAGCGCCCCACCTCGTGAAAGTTCGGGTGCAGCAAGGCCTCCACTCGGGCCGCGGAACAGCGAACGCCCGGGTGATGCAGCTCGACTTCCAGGGCTTGCAGGGTGGACAGGAGATCGGTCATGGCACGGTGTCACTTCAAAATCAATAGCTGCTCACGCTTTCATTGCAAGCGGTAGACGCCAATTTTCCTCAAAACATGGCCGCCCTCTGGCCCGGGGCGCGGCGGGCGGGGGCCTGGGCGCTGGCTGGGGGCTTGAATGCTGGCCCCTTCGGGGTTCCCTGCGGAAATAACGGCCCCCACGCTCCCTGCGGTCGCTGCCCCCCAAGGGGGCGTTCACCGCCTTGGGAACGGCCCTGCGGCGGTTCATCGGGCGATGGGAGCGTCGCGGAACTCACGCCGCTTTGCTGCGCAAAGCTCTGTTCAGACAACCGCGACAAGTCAGACCACGAAGCACGCTGCGCGTGCCTCCCGCCACCCTGTGCTTCTCGGCTGCGCATGTGCGCCCCCACCCAGCGCCCGGGCCCCCGCCCGCCGCGGCCCGGGCCCGCCACCGTGTCAGGCACCCGCGCGGTTGCGCATCCAGTCGGCGGTCTGGAAAAAGCTCTGCCGCAGCCGTTGCCGCAGCTCGGGGTCCACGTCCACCTCGCCCATGGCCTGGTCCATGCAGGCCAGCCATTGGTCGCGTTCCAGCACCCCAATGGAAAACGGCATGTGCCGCATGCGCAGGCGGGGGTGGCCGAAGCGTTCCACGTAATGCTGCGGCCCGCCCAGCCAGCCGCACAAAAACCAGAACAGCTTTTGCCGTGCCTCGTCCAGCGTGCTGCCGTGCGCCGCCCGCAGCTCGGTGTAGGCGGGCTCCAGGTCCATCAGGTCGTAGAACCGGTCCACCAGCGCCTGGATGGCCGCCTCGCCCCCGATCCATTCAAACGGGGTGATGCCGGGTTGGGAGGGGGTGTCGTCGTCGGTCATGTCGTTGTGGTCGTCTCGCAGGGGTTACAGCGCAGCCCGGCGCAACGTGGCCACCACCGGGGTGCGCAGCACCGGGCGCAGGGCCCACCAGCCGGCCAGCCAGGCCAGGGCCCCACCGGCCAGTGCGGCCAGCAGCGGCACCAGGGGGGACGGACGCCATGCAAACTCGAACACCCAGTGCGCCAGCCCCCAGCCCACGGCCAGGGCCACGCCCGACGCCAGCAGGCCCGCCAGCAGGCCCACGCCCAGCAGCTCGGTCCGTTGCACCCGGGCCAGCAGGCGAGACGAGGCACCCAGCGCCCGCATGATGGCGAATTCGCGCTCGCGCTCGCCCCGTGTGGCCGAAACGGCGGCAAACAGCACCACCAGCCCCGCCGTGAGGGTGAAGCCGAACAGGAATTCCACCGCCCGGATCACCTGCCCCAGCACCTGCTGCACCTGGGCCACGGTGGCGCTGGTGTCCACGGCGGTGATGTTGGGAAAGTCGCGCACCAGCGCGTTGTCGAACCGCGCCGTCTGGGCCGAGGGCACGGCCTGCCCCGGCACCGCCTCGGGGGCGCGGAAGGCGGCGATGTAGGTCACGGGCACCTCGGCGTCGGTGCCCGCGCCCATGTCGGCCACGGGGTACATGACGAAGAAGTTGACGCGCATGCTGGCCCAGTCCACCTTGCGCAGGCTGGTGACGGTGGATTCGCGCAGCACGCCCGCCATGTCGAAGGTGATGCGGTCGCCCAGCTTCAGGCCCAGTTCCTTGGCCAGGCCCTCTTCCACGCTGGCGCCTTGGGGGTCGTTGGCGGTCCAGGTGCCGCCCGCCAGGGTGTTGTGGCCGGGCATCTGGGCGGCGTGCGACAGGTTGAACTCGCGCTCCACCAGCCGTTTGGCCCGGTCGGTCTTGAAGCTTTCGGGCTGCACGGGCTGGCCGTTGAGGGCCACCAGGCGCCCCCGGATCATGGGGTACCAGTCGTGGCGGGCCACACCGCCCTGCGCCAGCACGGCCTGGAAGGCCTGGGCCTGGTCGGGCTGGATGTTGATGACAAAGCGGTTGGGCGCGTCGGGCGGGGTGGCGGCGCGCCAGCTGTCCACCAAGTCAGTGCGCAGCAGCACCAGCAATACCAGGGCCATGAGGCCCACCGCCAGGGCGCTGACCTGCACCACGGCATGGGCGCTGCGGGCGCTGAGCTGGCGGGTGGCCAGCGACAGCCACTGCGGCGCGGTGGCCTCGTTGACCAGGCGGCGCAACAGGCGCACGGCCAGCCAGGCGGCCCCGGCAAACAGCAGCACCGCCCCACCAAAGCCGCCCACGGCCAGGCCGCCCAGCACCGGGTCGCGGCCCACGGCCATCAGCATGGCGGCAAACCCGGCCAGCCCCAGGCCCAGCACGCCCATCGAGGCGGGTTTGAGCCCGCCCACGTCGCGCCGGATGACGCGCAGCGGCGGCACCTGCGCCAGTTGCAGCACCGGCGGCAGGCCAAAGGCCACCATCAAGGTGAGCCCCAGGCCCAGGCCCAGGGCGGCGGGCCACAGGCTGGCGGCGGGCAAGGCCACGTCCAACAAGCCGCCCAACAGACCCACAAAGGCATGGTGCACCCCATAGCCCAGCACCACGCCCAGGGCGCTGGCCAGCAGGCCCACGCCCAGGAACTCCAACGCATGGGCGGTGGCCATCTGCCGTTGCGACAGGCCCAGCACGCGCAGCATGGCGCAGTCGTCCAGGTGGGCCTGGGCAAAACCCCGGGCGGCCATGGCCACGGCCACGGCACTGAGCAAGGCGGCCAGCAGGGCCACCAGGTTGAGGAATTTTTCGGCGCGGCCCAGGGTTTGCGTCATTTCCGGGCGGCCCGATTCCAATGACTCCAGCCGCGCACCGCGCAGGCGGCCTTGTTCGATTTCGGCCTGCGCCCAGGCGGAAAAACCGCGCACCGCGGCCTCCGGCCCCACCAGGGCCAGGCGGTAGGCAATGCGGCTGGCGGGTTGCACCAGCCCGGTGGCGGGCAGGTCGTCGGCCCGCACCATGACGCGGGGGGCAAAACTCATGAAGCCCGCGCCCCGGTCGGGTTCCTGGGTGATGACGCCGGCGATGCGAAAGCGGGCATCGCCCAGCCACAGGTCCTGCCCCACCGCGAGGTTGAGGGCGCTGAGCAGCCCGGCGTCCACCCAGGTGGTGCCCGCCGCGGGCACGTCCGCCACGGGCTGGCCCACCGCCTCGGGCTGGGGGGCCACCTGCAGTTGGCCACGCAAGGGGTAGCCCGGGGCCACGGCCTTCAAGGCCACCAGCCGGGCGGTGCCGCCCTGTTCGTCGGGCGCACGGCCCATGGTGGGAAAGCTGAGGGTCTGCACCGCCTGCAGGCCGCGTTGGCGCAGCTGCTCGGCCACCGCAGGGGGGGCGGGCTGGTCGGACGCCAGCACCGCGTCACCGCCCAGCAGCTGGCGGGCGTCGCGCTGCAGGCCGCCTTGCAGGCGGTCGGCAAAAAAGCCCACCGAGGTGAGCGCGGCCACCGCCAGCGCCACGGCCACCACCAGCAGACGCAGCTCGCCCGCACGCCAGTCGCGCCAGAGCGAACGCGCGGCCAGCCGCCAGACGCTGGTCACTTGGTGCCGAAGATGCGGTCGCCCGCGTCACCCAGGCCGGGCACGATGTAGCCGTGGCTGTTGAGGCCGCGGTCCACCGCGGGGGTGTAGATGGGCACGTCGGGGTGGCGGTCGTGGAAAGTCTTGATGCCTTGGGGGCAGGTCACCAGGCAGGCAAAGCGGATGGAGCGGGGGTTGGTCTGCTTGAGGCGGTCCACCGCGGCCACGGCGCTGTTGCCGGTGGCCAGCATGGGGTCGAGCACGATCACGTCACGCTCGTGCATGTCTTGCGGCATCTTGAAGTAGTACTCCACCGCCTGCAGGGTGTCGGGGTCGCGGTACAGGCCGATGTGGCCCACCCGGGCGCTGGGGATGACGTTGAGCATGCCGTCCAGAAAGCCGTTGCCCGCCCGCAGGATGGAGGCCAGCACGATCTTTTTGCCGTCAATGACCGGCGACATCATGGTTTCGAGCGGGGTCTCGATCTCGATGTTGTGTGTGGGCATGTCGCGGGTGATTTCGTAGGCCAGCATGGCGCTGATCTCGTGCACCAATTGCCGAAAGCTCTTGGTGCTGGTGTCTTTCTGGCGCATCAGCGTCAGTTTGTGCTGCACCAGGGGGTGCTGGATGACGTGGACTTGGGGCTGGGACATGGCAGGCTTTCAGGCAAGGGGGCGGTTTTTCCCGAGAAAAAAGCCGCCCGCAACGGACATGCGCCAAGTGTAGGGGCTGGGAGAAACCCTGAGAGCGCACTCAGGCGACTGACCGTACCGATGCGTCGGCCCCCGTGTCGGGGCGGGTGGGCACGGCGTCGTAAATGAGCCGCTCGGGGTGCGAAAAGCACAGAAAACGCCGGTGTGTGGCCCGCCCAATGGCGCACAAGCCCACGCGTTGCGCCACCTCCAGGCCCATTTGCGTGATACCGCTGCGTGACACCACCACGGCAATGCCCATCTGCGCAGCCTTGATGACCATCTCGCTGGTCAGGCGGCCGGTGGTGTAGAACACCTTGTCGTCCCCGCGCTGGGTGGCGGCATCCTGCAACCACATCCAACCGGCAATGGCGTCCACGGCGTTGTGCCGCCCCACGTCCTCGACGAACAGCAGTTGGTCGTGCCCGCGAAACAGCGAGCAGCCGTGCACCGATCCGGCTTCCTTGTACACGCTGTCCTGCAGCCGAATGGTGTTGACGATGGCCTGCAACTGGCTCTGCCGAACCTGGGCCTGGTCGGGCAGGCGGATGCCATCCACCGACTCCATCAGGCTGCCAAACACGCTGCCCTGGCCACAGCCGGTGGTGACCACCCGGCTGGCGGTGCGGGCGTCGATGTCGTCGATGCCATGGCGGGTGCGCACCGCAGCAGCGCCCACCTCCCAATCCACCGTGATGGACTCGATGTCGTTCACCGACTGCACCAGCCGCTGGTTGCGCAGGTAGCCCAGCACCAGCCACTCGGGCTGGCCCCCCAATGTCATCAGCGTGACCAGCTCGCGCTTGTCCACGTACACCGTCAGCGCCCGCTCTGCCGGAATGGACAGCGAGCTGATGTCCCCCCACTCGTTGACCACCTGGACGGTGCGCGTCAGCGGCGCACGGGCGTGGGTCAGCGTGGGGCCACTCGGCACCAGCTTCAGGTGTTCAACGGGCATGCTCAGGACTTTTTGGCCGGTTCTTTCGCAGCCGGGACCGTGGGCGCGGAGGCCGCCGAAGGCGCGGCTGGCACGAAAGGCCCCGGATCGGCGCACGCGGGCATGGCTGGTGCCGACTTGGGATCTTTCTTGGCGGTCTTGAAGTAATGCGCCGCGGCCCGGTCCTGGGCCTTGCAGTTCAGATAAGCCTCGACCTTGCTGCCATGGGCCGCTTTGGCTGCGGCTTCGGCGGCCTTGGCCTTGGCTTCGTCGGACGGGGCGGGCAGCTTGGCCCAGGCGACACCGCTGACCAGGGCCAGCGCCACGAGGGTGATCGGGAGTTTCATCGCAGGTTCACCTGAAAAAAGGGTTGGGCCTTCAGGCCGAAGCGGCAGACGCCGGGGACTGCGGTGCCTGGGGCGCCGCACCGCCACTGCGCTGCGCCGGGATCTTGCCCGCCTTGATGTCGTCGTACCACAGCTCGTGGTGTTCCTTGGCCCAGCCTTCGTCGACATAGCCGGTCTTCATGGCACCGTACGCCCCCTTGACGCCCACCGTGCCCATGTAGATGTGGCCGATCAGCAGCGTCAGCATCACCAGCGCCGCCACGGCGTGGATCATGTGCGCCACCTGCATGTCGCCCCGCAGCAGGCCGAACCCAGGCACCAGCTTGTCCAGCACCAGGCCGGAGCCCACCACCACCAGGCCGGGGAAGCAAACGCCCCACCAGAACATGCCCTTTTCGCCCGCGTTGAAGCGGTGCGACGGGATTTCGTGGTCGCCCAACATGCCACCGGCCTTGGACAACCAGACAAAGTCGGCCTTGTTGGCGATGTTGTCCTTGACGAACGTGACGATGACGATGACCAGCGACACCGCAAACAGCGGCCCCACGAAGTTGTGCACGTTCTTGAGGACGTAGGTCAGCCAACCGAACAACGTGCCCCCGATCACCGGCAGGACGAAGAACTTGCCAAAGGCCATGACGATGCCCGACAGGCCCAGCATCACGAACGCCGCGGCGTTGGCCCAGTGGGCCGCCCGCTCGAACGGGGTGAAGCGCTCGATCTTGCGGCCCGTGTCAGACACATGCCCGCCCAGCACGCCTTTGGTCTTGTAGAAGATGCCCAGCGCCAACAGCGTGATGAGCAGCAGCGACCCACCATAGGGCAGGATCCACTGGTTGCGCACCTGCCGCCAGGCCTCACCGGCATTGGTGGGGCGCAGGCCGGGGTAATCCACGGTGGCCTGGATGAGGTTGCCCGCCTCGGGCGCCTGGTTCAGCGGCAAGCTGCTGTAGCCGGTGACCCCAGACCCGACCTGGCGCCACATGGGCGCGTTGTTGCCGGGTTGGACCTTGGCACGCTCGCCGTTGGTCTGTGTGGCATAGCCCGGTTGCTCGCTGGCCTCGGGCTTGACCTCGAAGATGTTGGCGCTTTGCACACCAGTGGCCGCGCTCGAGGCCGGGGCCGGGCTGCTGCCCTGCGCCAGGGCCACTGGTGCGGCCAGCGCAGCCGCCAGCGACGCGGCCAGCAGCCAGGGGGTGAAACGTGGGCTCATGGGGAACCTCCGTTCAGTTGGTCACGCGCTGGTAGTCGCTCATGCCGTACTGGGCACGGGCCTTGAGCTGCTGGGTCCAGGCGTTGGAATCGCCC